>JBGPMZ010000358.1:0-4000 GCA_041487255.1 Binataceae bacterium (SeqCode)
CGAGCGACATGATGGCGTCGAACTCGCCGACCGCGCGCGCGGTTTCGAGCAACGACGTGCTATGCGCCTGCAGGTCCGCTTGCAACTTTGCGAAGATCTGGAGCTCGAGTTCCTTCAGCCCCGATTCCGCGGAGAGGATCTTGCGCTCGAGTTCTTTCAGGGCGGGCGTGGTGAAGCGCTCGGCGCCGACCAGGGTCTGCTTGCGCTCGTAGTCGGCCGGAACGCGATCGAGATGAGTCTTGGTAATCTCGATGTAGTATCCGAAGACCTGGTTGTAGCGGACCTTCAGCGAGGGAATCTTGCTGCGCTCGCGCTCGGTGGCTTCGAGCTGCGCCATCACGCCGCGCGCTCCCGAGGCGAGCGAACGAAGCTCATCGACCTCGGGATTCAGTCCGGCCTTGATCAGGTTGCCATCGCGGGGATTGACCGGCGCGTCCTCAGAAAGCGTTTCGAGGATGCGCGCCGCGAGTTGCGGCTCGGGCCGCATGCGTTCCGCGATCGCGTGGACGAGCGCGCTCTTGCGTTGCGCCAGCGCGGCCTTGAGCTCATTGAAGGCGGCGATCGCGTCCGCGAGGCGCAGGCAATCGCGTGGAGATGCGCGCAGACTCCCGATACGCCCCGCCAAGCGCTCGAGATCGCCGATGCGCTTCAGCTCGTCGGCGCCACCTCCGCCAAGGTCGCCCTCGAAAAGCTCCTCCACCGCATCGTGGCGATCGCGAATCATTTCGAGGCTGAGCAACGGATAGATGATCCAGTTGCAGAGCGTGCGCGCGCCAACCGCGGTCAACGTCTCATCGAGGACGGAAAGCAGCGAGCCACGGCGCGCGCCGTCGGAAGATGAAATCAGTTCGAGATGACGGCGCGTGACTTCGTCGACCATCATGTACTCGGTCGCACGATAGGCGCGCGGCAGAGCTACATGCGCGAGATCGTGGCCGAAGGTCCCCTCGACGTAGGCGAGCGCCGCGCCCGCCGCGATTCCAACCGCGCCCTCGAGCGCGGAGAGGTCGGCGCTCGCGAAGCGGCGCGAGAGCGTCTCGTGTGTCGAGGCATGATCGAAGGCGCTCTCATCTAGTTCGGTGAGCGAGCATTCAAGGTCCGCGACAATCGCCCGCAGCTTCTCGTCGCCACGCGCCGCGATGATCTCGCGCGGGGCGAGGCGCGCGATCTCCTCGTGCAGGCTGGCCGCGCTGAGCGTTTCGGTCGCGAGGAACTCGCCGGTGGAGACGTCGAGCGCGGCGAGCGCGAAGCTATGGTCGGAGCGCGCCACCGCGACGAGGAAGCTCTTCTCGGCCGCGGTGAGCACCATCTCTTCGCCGACGGTTCCCGGCGTGATGACGCGCACGATCTGCCGCGGCACCAGTCCTCGCGCATTGGCGTCGACCTGCGCCTGCTCGCAGATCGCGACTTTGTGTCCCGCCTTCACCAGCTTGGCGATGTACGGCTGCGCCGAATGGTAGGGCACGCCGCACAGCGGCACGCCGTCCTTGGAGCGGGAGGTGAGCTGGATATCCAGCACGCGCGCGCCGATTTCCGCGTCCTCGAAAAACATTTCGTAGAAATCGCCGAGCCGGAAGAACAGGATCGCGTCGGGAACCTTCTGCTTGACGCTCAGATATTGCGCGACGAGAGGTGTGTGTTTGACCGACACTGAGTAACCGATGTGTGGCTCCCATTCAGGACGGGAGAGAATTACCAATTAAATCGGACTGGAGCTACCTGCTTCGCTGCGGGTTGTAATCGTTGCAAGCACTCTCCACTAGCGCCGCATTTCAGGCTAACCTTGTGCGCGTGGGGTTTTGGCCTCGCTCCGTACCGGTTGGCCTCGCGCCAAAGACCAGAGCGATCGAATGATTTCAGTGGAGGGCTGACCAGCCCATGATCGACTTCGCATTATCCGAAGAGCAAGAGATGATTCGCGACACGGTGGGCGCGTTCGCGATCGAGCAGATGCGTCCCGCGGCGCGCGAGGCTGATGAGACCGGGGCGGTCCCCGCGGGTCTCATCGAAAAGCTCTGGGAACTTGGGGTGGTGCAAAGCGCGATTCCCGAGAAGTTCGGCGGCGCCGGCGACCCGCGCTCGGCGGTGACCGGTGCGGTTATCGCGGAGGAACTCGGTTATGGCGATATCGCGATTGCGACGCATGCGCTGACGCCGCGGCTGTTCGCATTTCCGATTCTCGAGGCCGGCACCGATGAACAGCGCGCGCGCTACCTGACAAAATTCGCCGCGTCCAAATTCGTTGCCGCAACCGCGGCGCTGATGGAGCCGCGCTTCGATTTCGATACCACCATGCTTGCGACCTCGGTCCACCGCGACGGCGCCGGCCTTGTACTCAACGGAAGCAAATGCTTCGTGCCGCTGGCCGCTGACTCGGATTCGTTGCTCGTCTATGCATCGTCGGATCCGAATGCCGGATACAAAGGTGTCGAGAGCTTCATCGTTCCGCGCAATGCGCCGGGGCTGACGATCTCGGAGCGCGAAAAAAACATGGGCTTCAAGGCCCTCGCGACCTATGGCCTGGAGTTCAAGGATTGCAAGATCGGTCCCGAGGCGCGGCTGGGAGGCGAGGGCGGCATCAACTTCTCGCGCATCATGAGCGAATCGCGCATTGCGCTTGCCGCGATGGCGGTCGGAATGGCGCGTGCGGCATATGACTACGCGCGCGAGTATGCGAAGGAGCGGCGCGCGTTCGGCGCCGCCATTGCGCAGAAGCAGGCGATCGCATTCATCCTCGCGGACATGGCGATCGAGGTCGATGCGTCGCGCCTCCTGGTGTGGGAGGCCGCATGGGAACTCGATCGTGGCGAGGATGCGCTGGCGTCGAGCTACCTGGCGAAGAACTACGTCGCCAACAGCGCGCTGAAGATCACCGACAACGCGGTGCAGGTGCTGGGCGGTCACGGCTACATCCGCGAGCATCCGGTCGAGATGTGGTTGCGCAACGCGCGCGGCCTGGCGGCGCTCGATGGCATCGCAACGGTTTAATCGAGAACGGGAGAATCGAACATGATCGATTTTGAAATAGAACCCTCAGTCGTCAAGCGGGTGAAGATGTTTCACATGGTCGCCGACGGCGTGATGCGCCCCATCTCGCGTGAGTACGACGAGAAGGAGCACGTCGAGCCCGAGCAATATTTCCAGACCATGTGGGCCGCCAACGCGATGGCCGGTTCGTCGATGGATCTCCCCAAGAAGAAGGAATCTCAAGAATCCAAAGACGGCGATGGCGAGAAGGCGCCCGCGCGCAGCCCGATGCGCAACCTCTATACCGTCATCACCACCGAGGAGCTGTGTTGGGGCGATGCGGGCCTGTTTCTCGCGACGCCCAATGCGGGCCTCGGCGGCGCGGCGGTCATGGCGGCGGGAACTCCAGAACAGAAGGAGCGCTTTCTGTCGCGCTTCCGCGGCGGTCAACCGAAGTGGGGCGCGATGGCGATTACCGAGCCCGGCTTCGGCTCCGATTCATCGCAAGTCACCACTACCGCGATGCGCGAGGGCGACGACTACATCCTCAACGGCACCAAGATTTTCTGCACCGGCGGCGACCGCGCGGCGAAGTCCGAGGGCTTCATCGTGGTATGGGCGACCGTCGACAGGAGCGCGGGACGCCCCGGCATCAAGCCGTTCGTCGTCGAGCACGGCACGCCCGGGATGACGGTGGTGCGAACCGAGAACAAGCTCGGCATCCGCGCCTCCGATACCGCTGCGATCGTTTTCGACGGTTGCCGGATTCCCAAGGACCATCTGCTCGGCAGTCCCGAAGTTCGGAAGGAAGGCGGCTTCAAAGACGTAATGGCGACCTTCGATGCGACCCGGCCAATCGTCGCCGCGATGGCGATTGGGGTGGGGCGCGCGGCGCTCGACTTCGTGCGCGACTTCCTCAAGCAGGAAAACATCCCGGTGCGCTACGGCATCTCGCCGCGGCGGTTGACCGCGCTGGAGCGCGACTTCATGGAGATGGAGGTGCAGCTCAAGGCAGCGCGCCTTCTGACCTGGC
>JBGPMZ010000359.1:0-3993 GCA_041487255.1 Binataceae bacterium (SeqCode)
CTGCTGGAATTGCTCATAATGCCGCACGCGACGTCTACGGACGGACCATCGATCGTGACACCCGGTCCCGACCCGTTGAGCGCGATGATGGTATTCGGGCCGCTAGTATTCCCCGCCAG
Organism: Binataceae bacterium (SeqCode); assembly: GCA_041487255.1. Classification (GTDB taxonomy): domain Bacteria; phylum Desulfobacterota; class Binatia; order Binatales; family Binataceae; genus DATGKG01. The sequence continues at coordinate 120 of JBGPMZ010000359.1, forward strand.
CGCGCTCACGCTGATGTTGACGGTCTTGTACCCCATCACACCGAGGAAGTAGGTCTTCACCGGTACTTTGACATCGACCTGGACATAGGTTCCCGCAGGATAACCGGCAGGATTTGGCTGGGTCGGGGTCACCACGATGCCGTTTTGGCCATTGGCGAAGCCGTTGAGGGTGGCCACATCGGTGGCGGCGCTCGAATAACTGTCAGCTTGGGAGCCCAAAGTGGCGTTGACCCCGGCAACCGCAGCCGCGTCGGCCGCAGTCTGGGCTTTGCGCTTGGTCGCCCACAAGACGCCCACATCGGTGGCCAAACCCAAGAAGCCGAGAAGGACCGTGATCGAAAGAGCGACCAGTACCATTATCTGTCCGCGATGCGGGCGCCGGGATTTCATGGTCAAAGGACCCCCTGATGGGTGGGGAAATGTGCCTCGTTTCTAAGCAACCCGTGTGCCGCTAGCTAGAGATAAAAAAAGGCATTGAAACGCTATTAAAAATCAATCGACGTGGGAAAACATGTAAAATTCAACGTTTTCCCAAATGCGCCTGGTGCAGCGAGGCATCGCGAAAAGTGGCTAGTCTGCAACCAGTCGGTAAATACTACATAGTGTAGGTAGTGGAAATTTGATGAGCACCTGCCTGATGAACGGCGCCACCGCATGAGCAACCTTGCAGGGCGCCTTCAGGGTGCGATTACGAGAGAAGCTGCTTGACCCCGTCCTCGACCGAGACGCGAGGATGCCATCCGAGGATGCGCGAGGCCTCGGTGGTGTCGGCGAGCGTGTTGCGCATGTCGCCTTTGCGGCCCTCGATTTGTACTCGGGTTCCGCCGATGAGTTCCGCGATCCGATTGATGCCGACGTTGCGGCCCGCGCCAACATTTAGCGCGCGTCCATCGGCGAGGGGCGCATCCATCGCGAGGATGTTCGCATTGACGATATCGCTCACATGGGTGAAGTCACGGGTCTGCTCGCCATCGCCATGAATTGGGAGCGGCGCCCCGCGCTTGCGCGCCGCCATGAACGCGGAAATCACCGTGACATATGCGCCCTCGGTCGCCATCCGGGGACCGTAGACATTGAAATAGCGCAGGGTGAGGGTCTCCATCGCGAACAGCCGATGGAACATCCGCGTGTATTGTTCGCCGACGTACTTCTGCAGCGCATACGGATTGAGCGGGTTGGGGGTCATCGTCTCCACCAACGGCATCACGACCTGGTCGCCATATACGGAAGATGATCCCGAATAGATGACCCGGCGCACCTTGGCCTCGCGCGCCGCGATGAGCACATTGAGCGTACCGACGACGTTCGTCATATGGGTCTCGACCGGCTTGGCGATCGAGAGCGGAATGCGCGGCAGCGCGGCCGTATGAAATACGCAATCGATGCCGTCGAAGGCCGGCTGAATCGCGTCGCCCTCGCGGATGTCGGCCTCGATCAGTTCGGCGCGCGGATTTAGATTCTTGCGGCTGCCGGTGGCGAAGTTATCGATCACCCGCACCTTGAGGTCGCGGGCGATCAGCTCATCGACGAGGTTGGAGCCTACGAAGCCGGCGCCTCCGGTAACCAATACGGTAGGTGGAGAACTCATCGTAAGCAGCTTCCGCCGATGGATTGGGTAAATTGCGAGAGCTGCGTCACTGGGTTAAACTTCGAGGTTCGGCTTAACAATTTTCGAGGTTTTGATGCTGACTGATTCTTCCCGAATAAAGCTCCTGAGGGAATTGCTGGCCAACCGTATCCTCGTGATCGACGGCCCGTTCGGCACTTACATCCAGGGGCTCAACTTCGGACCCGAGGACTTCGGCGGCCCGCAGTATGAGGGCTGCAACGAAAACGTCGTGCTCACCCGCCCCGACGCGATCCGCAAGATGCATCGCAGCTTCCTCGAAGTCGGCGCGGACCTTATCGAAACCGCGACCTTCGGCGCTATCCCCTACGTCCTTGGTGAGTACAGTCTCGCGGACAAGACGCATCAAATCAATCGACGCGCCGCCGAGCTCGCCCGCCTCGAGGCCGACGCCTTTAGCACTCCCGACAAGCCGCGCTTCGTCATCGGCTCGATGGGCCCCGGCACCAAAACCATCTCCGTCACTGGCGGCATCACCTTCGATCAAGTCGCCGATGCCTACGAGGAACAAGCAATCGGCCTCATCGAAGGGGGCGCCGACGTTCTTCTGGTCGAGACGGTGCAGGATACCGTCAACGTCAAGGCGGTACTGACCGGCATCGAGCGCGCGATCCAAAAGACCGGCGCGCCAGTGGCGGTGTCGGTTCAGGGAACTATCGAGACGATGGGCACCCTGCTCGCCGGCCAGGACATCGAGGCGTTCTACGTCTCGCTCGCGCATCGCGATCTCCTATGGATGGGGCTTAACTGCGCTACCGGTCCCGACTTCATGACCGACCATCTGCGCACGCTCTCGGAAATTTGCCGCTTCGACGTCTCGTGCGTCCCCAACGCCGGCCTGCCCGACGAAGAGGGGAAATATAATGAGACGCCCGAGATGTTCGCGAGCAAGGTCGCGCGCTTCATCGACAACGGATGGGTGAACCTGGTCGGCGGATGCTGCGGCACCACGCCCCAGCACATCAAACTGCTCGCCGATGCGGTCGCCGGCAAGAAACCTCGTAAGCCCTCGACGCTGCGGCGCTCGGTGGTGTCGGGAATCGAAACGCAGGTGATCGACGACAGCACGCGTCCGGTGATCGTCGGCGAGCGCACCAACGTGCTCGGCAGCCGCAAGTTCAAGCGGCTGATCGGCCAGGGCAAGTTCGAGGAAGCCTCGGAAATAGGGAGGCTGCAAGTGCGCAAAGGGGCGCACGTCATCGACGTAAACTTGCAGGACCCCGATCGCGACGAGATGGCCGATGTCACAATGTTCCTCGACATCCTGATCAAAAAGATCAAAGTTCCGCTGATGATCGATTCGACCGACGCCGACGTCATCGAAGAATCGCTCAAGCGCTCGCAGGGAAAATCCATCATCAATTCGATCAACCTCGAAGATGGCGAGGAGCGCTTCAAGAAGGTGGTGCCGCTGGCGCGCCGCTTCGGCGCGGCGTTGGTGGTCGGATGTATCGACGAAGACAAGCAGCAGGCGCAGGCGGTCACGCGCGAGCGCAAACTACAAGTCGCGCAGCGGTCGTTCACGCTGCTGACCGAAAAATACGGCGTCGAGCCCGAGGACATCATCTTCGATCCGCTGGTGTTCCCGGTCGGCACCGGCGACAAAAATTACATCGGCTCCGGCGTCGAGACGATCGAGGGTATCCGGCTTATCAAGAAAGCGCTGCCGAATTGCAAAACCGTCCTCGGCGTCTCCAATGTCTCGTTCGGTCTGCCGGAGGCCGGCCGCGAAGTGCTCAACTCGGTGATGCTGTACCACTGCGTGCAGGCCGGGCTCGACCTCGCGATCGTCAACTCCGAGAAGCTCGAACGTTACCCGTCGATTCCGGAGGAGGAGCGCAAGCTCGCCGAGGATCTCATCTGGTGGCGCGGCGAGGATCCGATCGCGGCGTTCGCGGCGCACTTCCGCGAGCGCAAGGTCAAGGAGACTGTCGAGCATCGCCACTCGCTGCCGCTCGATGAGCGCCTCGCGCTGTACATCCTCGAAGGCTCGAAGGACGGCCTGTTCGATGATTTGAACGAAGCGCTGACGACGCGGGGTCCGCTCGAAATCATCAACGGCCCGTTGATGAAGGGGATGGACGAGGTCGGGCGGCTGTTCAACGCCAATCAGATGATCGTCGCCGAGGTGTTGCAATCGGCCGAGGCGATGAAGGCCGCGGTCGGGCATCTCGAACCGCACATGACCAAGTCCGAGAACGTCAGCAAGGGCAAGATCATCCTCGCGACGGTCAAGGGCGACGTTCA
>JBGPMZ010000360.1:0-3979 GCA_041487255.1 Binataceae bacterium (SeqCode)
ATATGCGGCTCCCGCGCCCGCGCCCTCCAACGGCGCCGCGGTCCTGGTCGATGCAAGCGGCAGGAGCTTCCGGATTGGGGCGGCGAAGGAAACCACCATCGGGCGCGCAACCGACAACGATATCGTACTGGCGGATTCCTCGGTCTCGCGGCATCATGCCGCGATCGAATCGAGCAGCGGCGCCTTCCGCCTGCGCGATCTGGGAAGCCAGAACGGAACTTTCGTGCGCGGCGAGCGAGTCAGCGAAGCTTCCTTAAACAACGGGGACCCGGTGCGGGTCGGCGACGCTTCGTTTACCTTCCGTGCCTGACGCGGATTTCTTCGACCGGCCGCGCTTCTGTTCCCGATGCGGACAACAGGTAGTCGTCGAAGGCGCGAGCTTCTGCAAAAGCTGCGGCGCCGGGCTGGATGGGAGCGGCCCGGGCGACCACGATGCGGGGCGGCGCGAAATTGGAATGCGCCCGCTGATCGCGTTCTTTCTGAGCGTCGTTCCGGGACTCGGCCACGTCTACCAAGGCCGTGCGATGCGCGGGGTGACGTGGTTCTTCGGCGTCGCACTCGCGTATGGGGCCGGACCGATTGGCTATCTGCTACATTTGATTTGCGCGGTGAGCGCGGCCTCGTATCGATCGAATCGCGACGGCGAAGGCCGGCGGCGCCGGAGAATCGATCGGGTGTCCGCGCACTTTTGATCGCCGGCGATCGATTGTACGAAGCAGCTGGATGATAGAGGCCAACTCCATAATCGGCGGACGCTATCGCGTCACCAGACCGCTCGGCGGCGGTGGCATGAAACTCGTCTACCTCGCGGAGGACTTGCGCCTCGCATCGCGTCCGTGCGCGCTCGCCGAGATGGTCGACAGCTTCACCGATCCCACGATGCAGCAGCAGGCGGTGGCGGCGTTCCAACGCGAGGCTGACATGCTCGCGCAACTCAGCAACGAGCACATCCCGCGCGTATTCGATCGCTTCAGCGAGCAGAACCACCATTACCTGGTGATGGAGTATGTCGAGGGCATCACGCTCGAGGACGAACTCAAAACCAGCGGCGGCAAACTCGACGAGTCGCGCGCGATCGACATCGCGGTCCAAGTCCTCGACACGCTGCAGTACCTGCACAACCTCCAGCCGCCGGTGGTTTATCGCGATCTGAAGCCGTCGAACGTGATGCTGGGGCGCAACGGCCAGGTCAAGCTGATCGATTTCGGCATCGCGCGATTTTTCCTGCCGCAGAGCAACGCCACGATGATCGGCACGCAAGGCTACGCGCCGCCGGAGCAGTATCGCGGCCGCGCCGAGGCGCGCTCCGATTTGTATGCGCTCGGCGCCACCATGCATCACGCGCTGTCGGGACGCGATCCGGCGGCGGAACCGCCGTTTAGTTTTCCCAAGCTCAAGACGCTTTGCCCCGACGCTAACCCTGCTCTCGCAGCGCTGGTCGATCAGGCGCTGGAGTACGACGTCGTGCATCGGATGGCCGATGCGGGCGAATTCAAGGAGCGGCTGTTCGCGATCAGGTCGGGTGCCGCGACCGCGAAAGTCAACGGTCAAACGACCTCGCCGCGGCTGTCGGGCAAACCGCAAATGCGATTGCCGCTCGGAGGGAGTGCGGCCGCGGCGAAATCTTCGCCCGAGGATGCGACTGTCATACTGCGCGCCGACGATCTGCGTTGTCCGGCGTGCCGCAGAACGATTCCCTCCGACTCACGATTCTGTTCGTTCTGCGGAGCTCCCGTACCTTCGATAATCGTCAATCGCGGCAGCAGCGTGGATTCCGCCACGATGGTGCTGCCGGAGCGAACCGGATCCTCGCGGCCCGAGTTCTCGCGCAGCGTCGAGCACCATCCGAACTGGAGACCGGCGCGCCGCGATCCGCGTCCGATGCGTTTTGTCGCCGCGATGGTGGGCGGACTAATCTTCGTCGCGATCGCAGTCAGCGGCGTGGTCTACTATCTCCAGCAAGTGGCGCATCAGCAAGCCGAGTCATCGGCGCCCGAAGCGGCAATTCCCCCTGATGCGGCCATTCCGCCCGGATACGAGAACCCGAGCCCCGATACCACCGAGCCCGAGCATACCTCGGCGCTCTCCATCACGCTGCGCGAATGGCTCAACATGCAGGGCTATCAAGCGGTGCACTTCAGCCTCAACGGCAGCACGGTTATTTTGTGGGGTACGGTGCCAAACGAATTCGAGCGGCGATGGGTGCGAACGCAGGCGACGATGCTGACCGGCGCGACCAGCATCGTTGATCATTTGGTCATTCACCCCAATCCCGACGCATTCAGCGAGCCTTGATACCGCGATGATCATCGACCTGCACGTCCATACGCATCTTTCGGATGATTCGAAAACCACGCCCGAAAAGTATGTCGAGGCTGTGATGAAGACCGGATGCGGCCTCGGAGCAATCTGCTTCACCGAGCATCGCAAGTTCCCGCGCGATCCGGAGATCGACCGGACGTACTCCGAGTTGTCCGACAACCATGGAATTTTGATCATCAAGGGTGTCGAGGCCGATACGGATCTCGGTCACCTTCTGCTGTTCGGCCTCACCGACGGAGTGATCCGGCGCTTCGATCCCGGCCAGCGGATGCTCAAGAGCGCGCATCTCATCGACGTGCTTCACAAGGAAGGCGGCATCGCGATCCCGGCGCATCCGTTTCGCGATTCCGGCTATGGCGCGCGTCTCGATGATCTCGTCGCGAAGCATGGCAGCGCGTTGTCCGCAGTCGAGGCTATCAATGGTCAGAACTCGGCGATCGAGAACGAACGTGCGCTGGCCGCCGCGGAGAAATTGGGATTGACGGCGCTAGGCGGCAGCGATGCGCATTTCCCAACCCCGCATTGGTTCCTGACTTGCGCCACGGAACTGGAGCGTCCGATCAAGAACGTCGAAGAGCTCTGCGCCGAGCTTCGCGCCGGCCGCGCCCGCCCCTTCCACTTTCCGCGTCCTGCCCAAGCTTAAGCTGTAGCGGATTTCCCATTTGCCTCGCCCATCGCGCGCGCGAAACGGCGAAGATCGGAGGCGCGACCCGCAATCACCATCAGATCGCCTACCTTCAGCGGACGATCCGGCGATATCGGAGCGAAGCCGGACCCGGGATCTTCGACATCGCGAAGCGCGAGCACCGTCACCCCAAATCGCGCGCGCGGATCGAGGGTACGAATCGTCTGACCCACCGAAGCGGGCGGGACTTCGATGCGGGTCACTCGATAGCCGCTCGCCCAATAGATGTTGGAATCGCCGCGTGCGATCGAAGTCAGCGAGAGCGCGACGCGGTTGAGCGCCTGCGCGACATGACGGCGCGTAACGAGGCCGAGGAATTGCCCGCCGTGAGGCCGATCGACGACCGGGATTTCCTCGAGCCCATCCACCCCCATCAACTGGCTGGCCGAATCCAGAGTCGCGTCCGCCTCCACCAGCGGCGGGTTGCGCTCGCAAAGATCGTAGGCGTTCACCAGCGGCGACAATTCGCTGTCGCGCACCAGTAGCGACAGCAGATCACGCGTGACGATAAGACCGGTGAAAGTGCCGCTAGTGCTCACCACCGGCAGGACCGATTGCGAGGTTTCGCCGGCAACCCGCAGGACCTCATCGAACGAGGTGTTGTCAGTCACGGTAACAACGTCTTTGTCCATCACCGCGCTGACCGGAATCTGGCTCAGCGCCAGGCGTTCCTGCGCGATGTGCAAGGTCTTGCCCTCGCGCGCGAGGCGATAGGTGTCGATCGACTCGGGCTCGATTTGGCGCGCGACGATCAGCGCCGCAATCGTCGCGATCATCGCGGGCAGCGCGACGGTGTAGTTCTGCGTCATCTCGAACAGCAGAAACAGCGCAGTCAGCGGCGCATGCGTGGTGCCCGCGAGAAATGCGCCGAGGCCCACCAGCGCGTAAGAGCCGCGGGGTCCGGTCAGATGCGGAATGAGGCGCGCAAATGCGCGCTGGAAAGTGCCGCCGGCCATGGTGCCGATGAAGAAG
>JBGPMZ010000361.1:0-3979 GCA_041487255.1 Binataceae bacterium (SeqCode)
AATTTGTTCTGGGGCAGAAGATCGCGCGACTCCGGGCCCATTCCCGCAGCGTTCGATGGCCGAACGATCACGTCAGCATCGAGGCCCATCTCGAGAGTGGCCTTCCGGTGAGTTGCCAACTCTCATACGCCGGCCGCAACCGCGAAGCGATTACCATCGTCGGAAATGTCGCAACGGCAAGGATCGAGAATCCCAATTGCGCCGTTCATGTGGAGGCGCACCGCTCCTTCATCGGCGCCATCGTGGGAACGGCCGAGGATGCTATTGTTTTCGGTTCAAAGGCTTTGATGCGCCACCGTTCAATGCTGCATTACACAATCAGATCCTCGCTCCTGGAATTTTTCAGCGCGCTGAAAGATCGCCGTCCCTTTTTCCCCAACTTATCTGACGCGGTGGAAAACGTTCGATGTCTCGAAGCTGCGGCGCGTTCGATTAGCGAGAAGACCTCGATCGAAGTTTGCACGCCGGAGAGTATCGCTGATGTCTAAGACGGCCGCGCCGAAGGTGGCGATGATCGGGTTCGACGCTGCCGATGTGGACTACCTCCGCCGCGAGCTGCCGGCGCTTCCGAACTTTCGTCGCGCTTTCGACTCCGGACTCTGGCGCAAGCTGCGCTCGCCGGCCGACTTGCTGCCCGGATCGGTATGGCCCACCTTTTACACCACGCGCTCGCCGGGAGAGCACGGCATCTATCACATCGCGCAATGGGACCCGGACGCGATGCGGCTGCGTCGCATCAATGCGGAATTGCTGGCCTTCGAGCCGTTCTGGCGAAAACTCGATCGTCGTGGGCTGAAAGTGATCGCGCTCGACGTACCCCTGTCGCTGGCGGGCGAAACGACCCACGGAATCGAAGTTGCCGGTTGGGGAGCGCACGACCAAATCGCGCCGTTTGCGTCCTTCCCGCGCGAAGTCGGGGTCGAACTGAAGCGCCGCTACGGCGAGCATCCGATGGGTATCGAGGTTCCGGTCGACAAGACTCTGCGGCAGCGGATGCGGATCAAGGACCGACTGGTGCGGGGCGTGCGGATCAAGAGCGAAATGATGCGCGGGCTGTTGACCACGCGCGAGTGCGATTTTTTTATCGGCGTGTTTGGCGAGGCGCATCGCGGTGGGCACATCCTGTGGCCGGACGGGCCCGAGGGCGAATCGACTATTCCTCACAGCGCCTTGCTCGATGTCTATCGCGCACTCGACGCGGCGCTAGGTGAAGTTCTTGCGGCGCTCGACCTCAATCAGACCACCGTGATGATCTTCGCATTGCACGGAATGGGCGAGAACAGCTCACAGGAGCATTTCGTCGGTCCCATCATGGATCGGATCAACTCCAGGTTCAGCGAGATCGAGCCCGGCTTGTATCCGTCGGGACAAGCTCCCCAGCAGCGAAGTCTGATGCGTGTTCTACGCAAAAGGGTTCCGCCGGGATGGCAAAGCGCGATTGCCAACCTGGTCCCGCTCAGCGTGCGCGACGCGGTCATCGATCGTTCGTTTACCTCGGGCCACGATTGGCCGCACACGCCCGGCCTCGCATTGCGCGGGGACAACAACGGATACATCAGGTTCAATCTTCGTGGGCGTGAGAAACAGGGGATGCTCGAACCGGATAGCGCGAGTTTCGCGAGCTATCGCCAGTTGGTTTCCGAATCGCTCTCCGGACTGCGAACCCTCGACGGAACACCGTTGGTGCACGATGTGTCGATGCCGGGAGAGCATTTCGAGGGCAAGGCGGTCCCGCACCTCCCCGATCTGATCGTCCGATGGAATGCGGTTCCGCCCGCCGACCGCGTCAATTCATCGCTCGGACCGATCGTTGGCGAGCTGGGCAGCGGCAGGGGAGGGAATCATCGGTCTGGGGGCTTCCAGATAGTGCTGCAACCCGGCGCGCATCGCGCCGCCGAGGCCGAGCCGATTCCAATCAGCGATATCGCATCGATGGTCCTGAACACCTTCGGCCTCGCCCCCGAGGCGGAATGAACGACGTGTCTTTCTCGTTGAGGAACACAACGCTGAGGAGTAATATTTGGGGAAACAATAGGGGAAGAAAAACAGGAAGTTTGGATCAATGAAGTCGGCACGTGCTACTAGAACTTTGAGCAGGGCAGTTGAGGTCAAGGATGTCGTGCGTCGGTTGCGTGATGATTACGGCCTGACGCAATCGGCGATCGCCAAGGCGACTGGTACCTCAGCGCGCTCGGTGAGAAATTGGGAAGCGACCTCGGCCATTCGCGCCACCAACGATGAGAGATTACGTGATCTGCGCGAGGTCGTGCTGATCCTCAGCGAGACGCTTACGTCGCGCGGAGTTGGTCAGTGGCTGGGGGCTCGGAACCGCCTGCTGAAAGGGCAGCGACCTATAGATGTGTTGGCGGAAGGGAAGATCAAGGCGGCCAGAGATGCCGCCAGGGCATACGTCGAGGGCGCATACGTCTAAGGCTTTATCTTCCTCCAGTTGTGGCCGAGGAACCCACTACGCGCCCGCTGCCAATTCGGGCCCTCGCCGGCAGCTTTTGGCATCAAGGCCCGCCCAACCGGGCCCTCCTCGATGTTGCGGATCCGGCGGTGACTTCAGGACGCTATCATCGGGTCGGTGGCGCCGGGGTTTGGTACGCGTCGTCGAGCGAAACCGGTGCGTGGGCAGAACTCTTTCGCCATCATGAGCAAGGCGGAGTTTCCCCCTTCGAGGTGCGGCGACTAGTAGGCAGAGTGCGTGCTCGGGATCCAAAGGTCCTTGATCTCACGGACGAGCAGGTTCGCGCCGCGTTCGGCGTTTCTGATAGGGACTTGACCGGCGACGATCTCACGCGATGTCAGTCGATTGCGAACCGTGCATGCGCCGCAGCATACGACGGCATCCTGGCGCCCTCGGCTGCGTTAAAGGGGCAAACGACACTGGTCGTGTTCGCATCGGCGGTGAAGAAAATCTCTGAGGTGAGTTCGCACGTACGGCACGCGCCACCGCGCATGAGCAAATTTTCGGACCGAGTACGGATCAAGCGAGCACCGCGAGAGTGACGAGCGATCTGCTAGCCGAGGCCGGCGGAGGCGTACTTCTCCGATAGCATCTTAAGCGAGGGCTCGAGGCTCTGCTGATCGGTTATCGCGCCGAGAAAAGGATCGATTTTCATCTTCGCCATTCGCGCCGCCATGGTCATAATGGTGAAGCTTTCGGGATCGAGGTCGGCTTTCAGCTCCGCCATGCGAACCGGCGATGATACCGGCGCACCTGGATTCGGCCGCACCGTGTAGGGCGCCGCTATCGTCTTGCCGTGTCCGAGTTGCAGGTAATCGATATAGACCTTGCCGTTGCGCACCACCTTGTTGCGCTCGATGGTGCAAATGTCGGGAATCCTCGCGACCACCAGCCGCGCGACGATCTCCGCGAAATCGCGCGCCTGCTGATAGGTATAGGCGGGCTTCAGCCCCACCATCACATGGATTCCCATCTGACCCGAAGTCTTGATGGCGGACTTGAGGCCGATCTCGCCTAGTAGCTTGACCGTCGCGCGCGCGGTATGCACCGCCTTCTCGGTCGTCGAACCCTTGGGGTCGAGGTCGAACAGCAGCCAGTCGGGATTCTCGACACTCCCAATGCGCGACGACCAGATATGAATCGGAATCGTGGCGAGATTGCCGAGGTAGGCGAGCGCATCCTCGTGCTCGATGATGAAATAATTGATGTCGCGCTGACTGTCGTGCGAGTAGATCGTCACCGTGCGAATCCATTCGGGCGCGAACGCGGGCGCGTCCTTTTGATAGAAGCTTTTGCCCTCGATGCCATCGGGATAGCGCACGATCATCACCGGGCGGTCCTTGAGATAGGGCAGCATCCAGCGCGCGATCTTGCGATAGTAGTCGACCAGGTCGGCCTTGGTGTAACCCTCCTTGGGCCAGAACACCTTGTCCGGATGCGTGATGGTTACCTCGCGCGGCTTTCCGTCGCTGCCACCGTTTCCCGGTTCGATGGTTTCCAGCGGCATCG
>JBGPMZ010000362.1:0-3978 GCA_041487255.1 Binataceae bacterium (SeqCode)
CGATCGCGCACGACCGGAACGTAAACCTTGCCACCGTGGAAAACCAGCGCGTCGTCCGGAACCATCGGAACACTCGCGGGCGTCGAGACCGACAGCGCCACGATGGCGTACATCCCCGGCAGCAACGCCTTATCCCGATTGTCGAGGTCTACCTCAACCCGCATGGTGCGGGTTTCAGCATCGAGCGCGTCGGGATGCCGCGTGACGGCGCCGGGAAACACGCGCTGAGGATATTCTCTGACCGTCACCGTTACCTGGTCGCCGTCTTTGATAAATGGTGCGGCGCTCTGCGGCACGTCGGCGTAGATTCGCAGCGGCGTCAGCGTCGCCATAAGCAGAATCGGCAAACCTCCGGTCGTGCTCGCCGTCGACTGCGGGATCATCGCCCCGGGATCGGCATTGCGCGCGGTAATGACGCCTTCGAACGGCGCCTTGATCACTTCGTACGCCTGGGTGGCGACCAACTGGCTAAGGGCCTCCTTCGCTTCGAGCATCGCGGCACGAGAATCGTCCGCGGTCTGCTGGGCAACCACACCTCTGCGCACCAGCGTCTGACTGCGATCATCGGTAATCTTCCGCACCTCGTAGGTCGCGCGCGCATTCCCCACCTGATGATCCAGTTCGGGCGAGTCCAACACCGCGAGCACCTGGCCCTGCTTTACGCGATCGCCTTTGTCGACCTTGATGGTCTTCAGATAGCCCGCGACCTTCGCATAGATCGGCGTCTCGACGAATCCATGGATGCTCGCGGGGATCTTGAGCTCACGCGTCTTGGGGCTATGCAACACCTTTGTCACCAGAACGCGCTGCCCCTGCTGATACTGCTTTTCAAGCTCGGAGCTCTGCCGTCCGATCCACAGCTCACGCGCAAGCACCAGGCCGGCGGTCAATCCAACCACCAGCACCACCGCGCCGATCCATCCGACCACGAACATTTTCCCGGTCGGTGGAGGCGCAAAACTCTTGGGATCGTCTTCAGCCATTCGCTCAGAGATTCTTCATGCGCCCGGAAGCGTGATCGCGTCTATCTCGGCGTCGCGCTCATGTTTGCCCTTGATGCTACCGCCGAACATCGAGTACGCCGCGGGCACCACCAGCAGCGTCATCGCGGTCGCCGCGAGCAGTCCACCGATCACCGCGCGTCCGAGTGGCGCGTTCTGTTCCGAACCTTCGCCGATTGCGAGCGCCATCGGCAACATGCCGAGGATCATCGCCAACGCCGTCATCAGCACGGGCCGGAGCCTGATGGTCGCGGCCTCGATAGCCGCCGCCGCGGGAGTGTAACCGTCCTCGCGGAGTTCGTTTGCAAACGTTATCACGAGGTTGCCGTTCGCAACCCCGACTCCGACTGCCATGATCGCGCCCATCATCGATTCGACATTGATGGTCGTGCCCGTGAGCACCAGCATCCACAGCACGCCCACTAGCGCGCCCGGCACCGCGAGCATGATGATGAAGGGCTCCAACCACGACTGGTAGCTGGAAACCATCAGCAGGTAGACGAGGATGACCGCGAGCATCAGACCAAGTTCGAGCGACCCAAACGATTCTCGCATCGCCTGGCTCTGGCCGCGAATCACGACCTCGGTTCCGCGCGGCAACTCGCCGATCGAAGCGATCGCACTTTGCACATCGCCCGATGACGACCCGAGATCGCGGCCACTCACTCCCGCGTTCACATCGATGACGCGCTGCACGGTGTAGTGATCGAGCGCCGCCGGCTCGACGGTCTGAGTAACGGTCGCGACGTTGCCGAGGAACTGCGGCGCGCGCGCGACTCCATCCTGCGGCGCCGTGAGCGGAGTGTTCACCAGCTCAGCGACTGAGTCCACGATATGCTGCGGCACCTGAACGTTGACGTTGTAATTGACGCCATTTTTCGGGTCGAGCCAGAAGTTCGGCGACAACAGGAAACTCGAACTCAGCGAAATCAGCAGATTGCTAGCCACCGCCGATTGGTCGACCCCAAGCTGTAACGCCTTGGCGCGATCGACGTTGACCCGCAGCGTCGGATAATCGAGGCGCTGGGCGATGCGAATATCGGTCAGTCCTGGAATTCGCCGCATCTGATTTTGCAGCCGCGACGCGATCTCGTAATCCGAATTGATGTCGTTGCCGATCACCTGCACGTCGATCGCCGCCGGAAGACCGAAATTGAGAACCTGGCTGACGATATCGGCCGCCTGGAAGTAGCCCTCGACGTCGGGAAAGTCGTGCGCGAGAAGCTTCCGAATCGCCTCGGTATAGCCCTCGGTCGGACGATGCCCCGGTCTGAGCTGGATGAGCATGTCGGAATCCTGCGGGCCGATACTATCGGTCTGATAGAACGCCAGATTGAAGAACTGCGGCAACCCGATGGTGTCGCTGATATCGCCCAGATCCTCGCGCGGGATGATCTTGCGGATCGCCCGCTCGATGTTGTCCACGATTCGTTCGGTTTCCTCGATGCGGGTGCCGGTAGCGGCGCGAATATGAAGCTTCATCATTCCCGCGTCGATGGTCGGGAAAAAGTCCTGTCCCGCGACCGGGATCAACATCAGACTCGCGAGAAGCATGATCGATACGCAGGTGAGGCATAGTTTTCGCCGCGCGATGAACTTCGACAGGATCGTGCGATAGCGTTCCTTGAAACGATCGAAGCGCGCGTCGAACTTGGTGACGAATCGATTCCACCACCCGGTGCCTCCGCCGACATTTTCCTCGTGATATTCGGAGAGCAGATAGCGCGCCATGCTCGGAACCAGGGTGCGCGATAGCAGGTACGACGTCAGCATTGAGTAAACGACCGCGAACGCGAGCGGGGTAAACAGGTACTTCGCCACTCCACCGAGAAGAAACACCGGAAAGAATACGATGCAAATCGCGAGCGTGCCGACGAATGCCGGCGTCGCGATCTGATTGGCGCCGTCGAGGATCGCCACCAGCAGCGGCTTTCCCATCGCATGGTTGCGATGGATATTCTCGATTTCGACGGTCGCGTCATCAACCAGCATGCCGATCGCGAGCGCGAGGCCGCCCAGCGTCATGATGTTGATGGTCTGCCCGGAAAGCTTCAGCCCGATGATCGCGGTGAGGATCGACAATGGAATCGATACGATCACGATGATCATGCTGCGCGGCGAGCCGACGAATACCAGCACCATGATCGCCACCAGTGTCGCCGCGATCGCCGCCTCGCGCACCACTTCCCATAGCGCGCCGCGCACGAACTGCGACTGGTCGAACGCAATCGACATGTTCATTCCGGCGGGGGCGGTCGCCATGATCGATGGAATTCGCTGTTTGACGTTGTTCACCACCGCCATCGTCGAGGCTGCCGCATGCTTGATGATGGCGAGGTAGGTGCCGCGCTTTCCGTTCACCCGCACCACGTTGGTTTGGACCGTATGCGAGTCGTGCACCGGCGCGACGTCGCCGAGAAAGACCGGCGTTTGACGCACCATCTTCACCGGAAGCTGATTGAATTCCTTGATCCGATCCGGGCTCCCATTTAGCTCGACGTAGTACTCGCGATCGCCAATCTTTATGCTTCCGGCCGGCAGAATTACGTTGGTGCGATTGAGCGCATCACTGATGTCATTCGCGGAGAGCGAGTTCGCATACAACGCAGCCGGATCGAGATTCACCATGATGGCGCGGCTGCGGCCGCCATATGGCGCGGGCGACGAGAGACCCTCAATCGTGAACAGCTTGGGGCGGATGAAGTTCAGCCCGTAGTCGAAGAGCGCCTGCTCCGAGAGCGTCTCGCTCGAAATGTTGAGTTGTGCGACCGGAACGTTCGCCGCGTTGTAATCGATCACATTGGGCGCCTGGATCCCGGGCGGCATGATCTTCACGATGCTCTGCGTGACCGACGTCATCTGCGCGATTCCGCCCGCGGTGGTCTCGCCCGCATGGAAGTAGACCTTCATCAATCCAACGCCCTGCATCGACCGCGATTCGATATGCTCGATGCCGTTGACGCTGGTCGAAAACGCG
>JBGPMZ010000363.1:0-3967 GCA_041487255.1 Binataceae bacterium (SeqCode)
ATCATGCCGAGGGCCACAGCAATGGTACCCCTCCTGTTCAAGGCGTTCGCGCGATGGTGCTGGTGCCGACCCGCGAACTCGCAGCGCAAGTCGCCAAGGAGTTCGGCGTCCTGGCCCGCAACACGCGACTGAAGGCCGCACTGATCGTCGGTGGCGATTCGATGAGCCGCCAGCTCCAGGACCTTCGCAGCGGGGCCAACGTGCTGGTCGCATGCCCCGGCCGTCTCAACGATCACATCGAGCGCGGAACGGTGAAGCTCTCGGCCATCGAAATCGTGGTCGTCGATGAGGCCGACAGAATGCTCGACATGGGCTTCCTGCCGCAGCTTCGCCGCATCATGAGGACGGTGCCTGTCAAGCGCCAGACGCTGATGTTCTCCGCAACGATGGGGTCGGGCGTCGCGCAAGTTGCGCGGGAATTTCTCAAAGACCCGGAGCATGTGAGCGTCGGCGCGAAGGCGACTCCTCCATCGACCATCCACCAGACCATTTATCCGGTCACCAACGACAACAAAGGACCGATGTTGATCGAGATCCTCAAGCGGCGCGACGTTGAAAGCGCGATCGTTTTCACCCGCACTCGTTCGCGTGCCGATCGCGTCGCGAGGATGCTGGTGCGCAGCGGCATCAAGGCGGTCGCGATTCATGGTGACCGCTCACAGAGCCAGCGCAACGCAGCGCTCGCCGGCTTTCGCAATCGCACTTATCGCGTCATGGTGGCAACCGATGTCGCTGCGCGCGGTCTTGATATCCCCGATGTATCTCACGTAATCAATTACGACCTGCCGGACGAATCGGAGAATTACATCCATCGCATCGGCCGAACCGCCCGCATGGGCAAGTCAGGCGAGGCGCTCAGCCTCGTCACTCCTGAGGAGCGTGCGACGCTCGGGAGATTGGAGAGGACATTGGGTAAGCAATTGGATCGCGAGACGGTCGAGGGCTTCGAAGCCCCGCAGATAACGGCGCCCAAGCCGGTCACCATTTTCCGCTCCAGCAAGAATTCCAGGCGCAGCCGCCCCCGCGCTCGGTGGGCATAAGGTGGCAGCGGGCGTTTCGGTAACAGTAACTCCGTTCAACCAGGAATCTTCCGAGCGGAAGACACTGCGCTACACCGTCGAGCAGTGTCCTGAGGCTTTGCGAAGGACCTCGGCAGGCACGAACTCGTTCGCCGGAACGGACACACTGCCCGCGTGGGAATGGCCGTGGTGGCGGACCACTTTGCGCCACTCCGGAACGTTTGGATGGATCATGCTCATCCACGCGACCGCGCTGGTCGGACTGATTCTTTTCCCGCTCCCCACGTGGCGGTTATTGGTCGGCGCATTGGCCCTCGCATGGATCGGCGGCATCGGCACCACGGTCTGCTATCACCGCTCGATCACTCATCGTGCGCTGAAGCTCAACCCGTTGGTTCGCTCGATACTCATCTTCTTCGCGATGCTCAACGGTTCGGGCGCACCGGTCAGTTGGGCCTCGAATCATCGCCTCCATCATGCGTCGGCTGACACCGAAGATGACATTTCGAGTCCGCGCCAGGGATTCTGGTGGGCGCATTTGCGATGGCTGTGGCAGGGGCCGCAGCCGTCGGTCGAGCGTTTTAGCCCGGATCTCAACCGTTTCTCATACCACGTCTGGACCTTCGTGCAGGCGCCGATCCTGGCTCTGTCATTTTTCGGCGGACTGTATTTCGGGCTCGCGGCATTCTTCTGGCTCGGCGCGATACGCCTCGTGTTCGCGCTTCATGCGCAATGCTTCGTGAACAGCGTCTGCCACACCGAGCCCGGCGCGCGCGAGGGGCAGGACTCCAGCCGCAACGTGGGATGGCTAGCGCTGGTGCATTTGTTCCAGGGCGAGAACTGGCATCGCAATCATCACTCGCGCCCCGGCCTCGCGCGGCTAGGATGGAACTGGCACCAGCCCGATGCCGGCTACTGGATCATCCGAGGGCTCGAGCAGGTTGGCCTTGCGACTGATGTGCGCGACTTCCGCCAGTTGCGCTCGCTCTCGAGCGAGAAGTAACTCCGCCTTCGATTCACGAACCAGGAGGCCCGCGCGATGAGCGCGGGCCTCTTCCATTTTCCCGCGCCTCGCTAGTCGATCCGTTCGTTTACTAATCGACTAACAAACGAAGATGCCGAATCTCGTGAGGAGAAGAAAGACGAAATTCATGATCCTGATGACGGTTCGCGACGAGGCGTGGAGCGAGCTTTCATCCGCCGACCAGGCTCAAATCTTCGAGCGGCACAACCAGGTTTCGGGCGAACTCACCAACTCCGGCAAATTGATCAGCTCGCATAGGTTACGACCGGTCGCGGAGGCGCGAACGGTGAGGAAACGTAGCGACGGCACCGTCGCCATCCTTGATGGTCCCTTTTGCGAGACCAAGGACGCTATCGGCGGTTATTATTTGATCGATTGCGATTCAATCGATGAAGCTCCGGGTTGGGCCGAGCGCCTTCGCTTCATGCCGGGAGCCAACGAAGTGCGCGCGGTTTGGGAGGACCAGTCATGTGAGGTCGGCAGCAGCTGACAGCTCTCTTCGAGCAGCAAGCCGCACCATCGATTTGGTCTACTTCGGCTTGACCGCGAGGCCGGGAATCGTCTTCACAAATTCCAGCAAGCCGATTGTTGCGATTGCCGCGACGAAGACGCGGGCGAAGTCGGCCGCACTCATCGGGGCAAAGGCGAACACGGTCCTCGCCGAGGGCACACCCAGGGTCACAGCGAGCAAGATGGTTGTCGCCACGAGCACTATCCAGAGCGCGGTATTCGGACGGCGAAGAGCCGCGACCATCGAAGAGCTGTAGGACCGATTGACGAAGATCAAAAGCGAGTTACAGGTTACGAGGGTGACGAACGCGAGCGCCCGGGTTTCAGCGCCCGGGAGACTGCGCGAGATGCCTTCAGCGAATACCGCCCCGGTTACAAGGAGCACCCAGGTACCCTGAAGGATGCTCCACCCGATCATTCCCGGAGAGAAAAGTGGCGCTCGCGGATCGCGCGGGCGTCTGCGCATCGTATCGCGTTCTTCGGTTTCAGCTTCGAACACAATCGACGCGACCGGGTCGATGATCAATTCGAGGAAGGCGATATGCACAGGCGTGAAAATTAGAGGCCAGCCGCAGATGATGGGAAGGAGCGCGAGCCCGGCAATGGGCACGTGGACAGCGAGCAAGAAGCCCATCGCCTTGCGGATATTGTCATAGATCCTGCGCCCGAGACGGACCGCTCTCACGATTGAGGAGAAGTCGTCGTCAAGCAATACAATCGCCGAGGCCTCGCGGGCGACGTCGGTGCCGCGGCCTCCCATCGCAATACCGATATGTGCGGCTTTCAAGGACGGCGCATCGTTGACCCCGTCGCCGGTCATTGCGACTATCTCTCCATTGGCCTTGAAGGCGTTGACCAACCTTAACTTCTGTTCCGGCCGCGTCCGTGCAAAAACCCGCACACCTTTGACGTTGTCGCGCAACTCCGCATCGCTCATGTGTGAGAGATCCTCACCGGTAAGGACCTTACCCGTGACGTCCAAACCGGCCTGCCGCGCGATGGCCTTAGCAGTTGCTGGATAGTCTCCGGTGACCATCACCACACGAATGCCGGCGCTGTGACATTCGTTGACGGCTTCCGGGACGCCCGGGCGGAGAGGATCGGCCAATCCCACCAGGCCAAGAAAGTCGCACCGAAAGGCTGACGGTGAATCTGGCCACGGCGGACCCGAAAACGAGGCCTTTGCGACGCCGATGACGCGCATCCCCCTCGCCGCCATCTCATCGACCCTAGCCAAAACGTCTTTCAGGCCATCACCGTCCAGACGGCACAGCCGCGCGATCGCTTCCGGAGCTCCTTTCGTAGCAACCACGTGCTCATCGCGTTGTGCGGACCTCCAAATGTGAGTGTTGGCCAAAAGTTGAGAGCTTAGCCCGTACTCATGAGCGAGGCTCCAATCCTCATGCATCCGGCC
>JBGPMZ010000364.1:0-3955 GCA_041487255.1 Binataceae bacterium (SeqCode)
GATTAGAGCACCTGGCGCGGAGAGCCGATCATACATCGGATCCGCGCCAAGCTCGAGTCGCTAGAAGCTCACGCTCAGAACTCCGGCGCTATCGGATGTCGAGCCATTGCCGGGCATGACAGTCACCGCGCCCGCAACGGCACTTACTGCATAGGCTGTGCCGGGGATCATTCCTTTGACATATACGGTGTGAACCCCGAACGGCGCGGGTACAGTGGTTCCTGCGAACACGATGGTTGCGCGGTGCGGAAAGTACACCGGAACGTTCGAGAATACGGCCCCATCGAATGCGGTGCCTGCTATGCTTTGCAGATAGCTGGCCGGCATCATCGACGCAGTGGGATCCGCGCCCTGGAGGACGTTTAGAAAGCGAACGTCGGTCGGCCGGCTCGTATCTTCTACAGTTAGGATGTACCGGGTAGGTTCGAGTTGCGCGATGGGATTCAGATTGCCCGCCGCATCGACCGCGCTCTCACTGGCGTTCATCGGCAACAGAGTTTGCACGAACAGATGCTGTCCGCCTGGCGTCGTTTCAGTTGCCACATTGCCGCTGATGGCCGGATTTGTGACGAGACTTAGATTGAATCGCTTGAAGAGGCCGGCGGTCGCTGAGGTCGCGCGATCGTAGACCACGATATAGTCGTTGTTGAGCCATAGGATCGATCGCGTGGTTAGGGTTGGGCACGCCGCCGGGGAAGAACTGATTGTTGTAAATCGAGATTGCCTGATTGAGGATCGGCAGCATTCCCTGCTGATAGATCGGATTCGAGCTCGGTGCCCAGCTTCGCAAACGTGGCAAGTCATTTCGCGTGATCCGCAGCCGTGGATGACTACTTACCGGAAATGGCGCCGACGACGCGGTAGGATTCGGCGTGGGCATCTTAGTCGGTGACGGGGCTGGTGTGTTCGATGGGGACGGCGCCGGAGTATTCGAAGACTTCGGACTCGCTGACTGCGACGGCGACGCGGACTTGGAAGGCTCCGGTGATTTCGAGGGCGACGCTGAAGGACCGGCAACCCTCAAATCACACGCAGTCGCTCTCGATCGCGCGCGGCTTCTACCACGAGCAAATGGTATGCTGGTGGCCCAATTCGGCCATCGGCGCGAATGTCATGCCGCCCCGATTATAAGGCAATTCGGTCAGTCATTGCCTTCGTTTTCGAGCGCGACCAGGTAGACCGAGCCGTTGGGGAGCCGATAGGCGTGCGTGTAAGGCGCCCATCCGGCGACGCGCTCGATGAGGCGCGGCTTGCCCTCGAGTTCCTCCAGCACCTCGTCCCAGTCCTCAATCTCGGTGTCCGGGATTCGGTAGTACTTCTGATTTCGCTGGAAGACCAGCAGGCACTGCGCCATCGCCGTCACCACGCGCGGTCGAGCATCGCGTCACTGCGCCATGAAGCCGCCGTCGACCGGCATCGGCAGTCCGGTCACGTACGAGGCATGATCGGAACATAGCCACGCGACCGTCTCGCCGATTTCGCCGGGCTCGCCCAAGCGTCGCAGCGGGCCGCCCCGCGCGAAACGCTCTTCCGCCTCGGGACGCTTGCCGAGCAGGCGCTCCATCATCGGGGTGCGAATCGGCCCGGGGCACACCGCATTGACGCGGATGCCATGCTTGCCGTACTCGATCGCGGCCGCGCGCGTGAGTCCCGCGACGCCATGCTTGGCCGCCACGTATGCGGGCATCCCGCGCACTCCCACCAGGCCCGCGCCCGAGGAAGTGTTGACGATCGCGCCGCCGTTGCCCTGCTTGAGCATCTGCGCGAGTTCGGCCTTCATGCACAACCACACGCCGGTCAGGTTGATCGCGATAACGCGATCCCAGTTGTCCCTTTCGCATTCGTGGGTGAGGCCGTTCTTGCCCTCGATGCCGGCGTTGTTGAATGCGCAGTCGATGCGTCCATACGTCGCGACCGCCTTGGCGATCGCTGCATCGACGTCCTCAACTTTGGAAACATCCGTCTTTATGAAGATGGCGTCGTGGTGGCCGGTGTCGGCAAGCATCGCGAGCGTCTGCCGGCCTCCGTCCTCGACCACGTCGGCGAGTACGAGCTTGGCGCCCTCGCGCGCGAAGATTCTCGCGGTCGCGCGACCGATGCCCGATCCCGCGCCGGTGATGAGCGCAACTTTTCCTTCCAGAATTCCCGCCATGTCAGTTACTCCTCACGCTGCTGCATCGCGAAGCTGGTGAACTTGCGCGAGGCGAATTTCCACTTGCCATCGACCTTGACGTAGTCGTCGTCGTAGAAGCCGGTGCCGATCCACTCGAAATTTTTCGCCGCGCTGCGCAGCTCGACGTAGCATCGTCCGGTCGCGGTGGTCTTGCTCTTCAAATCGACCACGTGATTGTGGATGTAGGGGCGCGGGTTTATCTGGCTGAGCGCTCCCGCATACATCTTATGCAAGTCGGCGTGGCCTTTGGTCGTGACCTCGCGCTTGCGCCCCTTCGAGATGAACTGCCCATCCTTCGCGAACAGATCGATCATCGCATCGAGAGTGTTCTGCCATACGCAATCGCAATAGCGCACCGGCAGCTCGCGAATGGCCTCGCGATCGGCAAGTTCCGTCACCAGTTCTTCGGTTGACTTCATGATGATAGCCTCCTGCTTTTTTTCTTTTCTCTTTTCAGCCGTAGCACAGACTTCAGTCTGTGCTACAAAATCAGAAATACGGGTTAGGTCTTCTTCCTGAATTTCGGCAGTGTAACCTCTGACGTTACATCTTCGAATGCGACCTCGACCGCCATGTCGAGGCGCAACTCTTCCGGCTTCACACCGACCAGCCACGTTACTATTCGTACCCCCTCCTCCATCTCGACGATCACCGGGCTGTAGGGCGTCTCGAACTGCGGCAACATCGGCTGCATCACCGTGGTCCATGAAAAGACTCTTCCGCGCCCCGATGACTTGCCCCACTCCCATCGCGTCGAGGCGCACTTCGCGCACAGGTCGCGCGGGATGTGGCGCCAGGTGCCGCAATCGGTGCAGCGCTGGAAACGCAATTCATGCTTGCGGCAATACTCGTAGAACTCGCGCGCATACCCGCGCCGCGCCGGCAGCGGTTTGCGATATTCGATGATGTCTTGCGGCATGATGCTATCTCCTTAAGTTGTCCCTCGACTACGCTGCGCTCCGCCTCACCATTAATTTCGATTCGGCCCTAGGACAGCCCGAATCAGCTTCGCGAGTCGCTGCGCGACGGCTGCGCCCCCTTCGGGTCTCTATCGAGCAGAGTGTCGATCGCCTCGGAACCCTCTGCGCTATCTCCTCAGAATCGCGAGGCTGCCGTCGCCGAAGTCGCCCCATCCGGTGACCAGCCCGAGCTCGGCGTCCTTGACCTGGCGATCGCCGCATTCGTGGCGCAACTGGCGCGTCGCCTCGACCACGTGATTCATGCCCCACACATGCGCCTCCGAGTGAAGCCCGCCGTGGGTGTTGATGGGAAAATCGCCGCCGAGTTCGAGCCGCCCGCCCTTCACGAAATCCTTGACCTCGCCGCGCTTGCACAAACCGAGCGCCTCGATCTGCAGCAGCACCACGTAGCTGAAGCAGTCGTAGATTTCCGCGAAGTCGAGATCGCTTCCCTTGATGCCCGCCATCTCGAATGCCTTGGGCGCGGCGAAGCTGAGACCGATCGTGAACGGATCGGGACGCGACGGAATATCGTCGGCAGGATACGGATGGCCTTCGGCGACGCCGGAAATATAAACCGGGCGCTGCTTCAAATCCTTCGCGCGCTCCGCCGAGGTCACCACCACCGCGCAGGCGGCGTCGGTCTCGAGACAACAATCGAACAACCGAAATGGATACGAAATCCAGCGCGCCTTCATGTAGTCGTCGAGCGTGAGCGGACGCCCGCGCATGATCGCCTTCTCGTTGAGCTGCGCGTGCTTGCGCGCGGCGAGCGACACCGCGGCCATCGCCTCGAACGGCGTCCCGTAGAGGTTCATGTGGC
>JBGPMZ010000365.1:0-3947 GCA_041487255.1 Binataceae bacterium (SeqCode)
CCACCGCGCCGATTTCATCACCGTGCATACACCGCTCACCGATGACACCCGCGGGCTGGTCGGGCGCGCCGCGTTCGAGAAGATGAAGAAGGGCGTGCGCATCATCAACTGCGCGCGTGGCGGCATCGTCGATGAGACCGCGCTGGTCGAGGCCATCAACTCGGGGAAAGTCGCCGGCGCCGCGCTCGATGTCTTTGTCGAGGAGCCGCCCTCACCCGACAATCCGCTGCTCAAGCTCGACAGCGTCGTCGTCACGCCGCATCTGGGCGCCGCGACTGAAGAGGCGCAAGTGCAAGTCGCCGTCGACATCGCGCAGCAGGTGGTGGACTTCCTCCTTGAGGGTACGGTGAGCCAGGCGGTCAACATTCCGGCGGTATCGCCCAAGGAATTGGAAGTACTCGGACCGCATCTTATGCTGGGGGAGAAGCTGGGACGTCTCGCCGCGCAACTCATCAGCGAAACGCCGACCGAGGTTACGATCGGCCTCGGGGGCGAGGCCGCCAATCTGAAAGCAGAGCCGATCACCGCTGCGGTGGTGAAAGGTCTGCTCAGCGGCTTCCTCGATGAGGCGCTCAACTTCGTCAACGCACCGTTCATTGCCCGCGAGCGCGGCGTGACGATCAACGAAACCCGCTCGCGCGAGGCCACCGACTTCGTGAACACGCTGAGCGTGACGGTCAAGACCGCGGGCGGTGAGCATCAGGTGGCGGGCGCGGTGCTCGGCAATCGCGCGATGCGCCTGATTCGCATCGATGGATTCAGCGTCGAGTCCGTGCCGCAAGGATACTTCCTGATGCTCCGCAATCGCGACGTTCCTGGTGTCGTCGGTACGGTGGGCACGATGCTGGGGCAGGCGCAGGTGAACATCGCGGGGCTGGACCTCGGCCGCGATCGCGCGGGTGGAATGGCGCTCAGCCTCTTCGCGGTCGATGGACCGGTGCCGGCCGCGTTACTCGACAAGTTAAAGACGATGCCCGCGATTATTTCCGCGAGCCTCTTGAAACTCTGACATCGCTTGAACCTGAACAGACCGCCCTCGCCGGCGGAGCGCTTGTGTGTGTGATGATGAGCAGTACAGCATGAATACCGTCGCCGTAGTGGGAACTCAGTGGGGTGACGAGGGCAAAGGCAAAATCGTTGACCTGCTTGCTGCCGACGCCGAAATCGTGGTGCGCTTCCAGGGCGGCAACAACGCGGCGCATACGCTCGTCATCAACGGCGAGAAATTCATCCTGCGCCTGGTGCCGTCGGGCGCGCTCAACGGCCGGAAGACCTGCGTGATTGGCGGTGGCATGGTGGTCAATCCGTTTGCGCTGCTCGAGGAAATCCAGAACCTGAAGAAGCGCGGCGTCAACCTGGACGGGCGCCTGCTGCTCAGCTTCGACGCGCACCTCGTGATGCCGTATCACATCGCGATCGATCGCGCGCGCGAGGCGCATCTCGGCAAACGCGCGATCGGCACCACCGGCTTCGGCATCGGCCCGACCTACGAAGATAAGATGTCGCGCCAGGGGTTGCGTTTCGACGATCTGATCGATTGGACCTCGTTCAAAGACAAGCTCGAGCGAAACATCAAGGAGAAAAATCTGTACTTGAAGGCGATCCTGAAAACCAAGCCGATCGACGGCAAGGTTCTCCTCGCCGAGCTGCAGAAACTGCGCCGCCGCCTGACGCCCTACATCACCGACACCTCGGCCTACGTCGCGCGCGCGACCAGCGAAGGGAGAAAGATTCTCTTCGAAGGCGCGCATGGCACCATGCTCGATATCGATTACGGCACCTATCCGTTCGTGACGTCATCGAATTGCATCGCGAGCGCTGTGTATGCGGGCGGCGGCGTGCCGCCGGGCAAACTCGACGCGGTGCTCGGCATCAGCAAGGCCTACACCACGCGCGTCGGCGCCGGGCCGTTCCCGACCGAGATTCATGGCGCGCTAGGCGATTCGCTGCGCGAGGAAGGTGCGGAGTTCGGCAGCGCGACCGGAAGACCGCGGCGCATCGGATGGTTCGATGCGGCGCTGGCGCGTTACGCGATTCGGGTGAACGGGCTATGGGGCCTCGCGCTGACCAAGCTCGATGTTCTCACCGGCATCGATCCGCTGAAGATTTGCGTCGGCTACAAGATCGGCAAGGATTCGTACGACACGATGCCGCCGGGCCGCAACGCACTGGCGAAGGCAAAGCCGGTCTACGAAGAGATCGCCGGGTGGCATGAGAAGCCTGACGGCGCGCGCACCCTCGATGAACTTCCTGCGAATGCGCGGCGCTATGTCGAGCGCCTCGCGGAGCTATGCGGGGTGCAAGTCGCGATGATCGGCGTGGGCGCCTCGCGCGACGCCACCATCGTGCTCAAGAATCCGTTCCAGCAGACCTAGTAGTCTCCTTCCCTTGCTGCCAAACTTCGCTGGCGTGTAACTACAATAAGAGCTACGCTGGTAATGAAGTACGAGTGGGACGCCGCCAAGAATCGCAGTAATTTCATCAAGCACGGGCTGCGCTTCGAAGATGCCGAAGAGGTGTTTTCGGGACCCTGCGTCACCTTCCTCGATGACCGCTTCGACTATGGCGAAGAACGACTTGTGACTTTGGGGCTGCTCGCTAGCCGCCTGGTCGTCATCGCGCACACTCCGCGCGATGACGGAGCGCGCATCATCTCAATGAGAAAAGGGAACCGACGTGAAGAAGAGATCTATCAGAAGCGACTTGGCACGCATTGACCGCATGCGTGATGCCGAGATCGATTACTCGGATATTCCGCCGCTGGACAAGACCTTCCTGAAAAAGGCCACCACCACGTGGCCTCCGGCCAAGAAGCAACTGACTATCCGAATCGATGCCGATGTCCTCAGCTGGCTCCGCGCACAAGGCAAGGGGTACCAGACCCGCATCAACCGAATCCTGCGCGTGGTTATGGAGAGCCGGCCAACTCGATCAAATGCCCACCGAGCAGCGCGCTAGCCTGGGGTTCGCCTTGCTCGCAAAATTCGTCTTAGCCGGATAGGTGAGAAAACAGAGGTGAGCATGATCAAGTCCATCTTCCATGTGAACGTGAACTGCTCGAACTTCGAACGGTCGCTGCGCTTCTACCAAATGCTCGGGTTCAAGGTCGTACTCGACATCCCCGCAGTCGGCAAATCAGACGCCGGCAACTCGGAAACCGGCCGTGGGTTAGGTCTTCCCGATTCGGTCGCGCGCGCGGCGATCATGACGCTGAGCGATGATCCTCATGCGACGCGATTCGATCTGATCGAGTGGACGACCCCGCGCGATGATGCGAAGCCCTACGCGCAACTGAATCATCTCGGCATCGCGCGCATCGCTCTCTTCACCAAGGGGCTGCGCGAGGAGTATCAGCGCCTCAAGGGCGAAGGCGTCAGCTTCATCTCGGAACCGGTGACGATTCGAACCGGCGCCGGCGAGGCGTTGTTCGCATGCTTTTACGATCCCGACGGAACGATCCTCGAACTGATCGAACCCCGCGCGAGCTAAGTGGCAGCGCAGAAGCAGAATCCAGAGCTAAGGTCCCTCTCCGCCCCATCACGATTCATGCTTCGCAGCCATCGCATGAATCGCGCTGGGTCACCTCCCCCGAACAACGGGGGAGGGACAGCAGAACTCCGCTCGGGAGAGGGAGTTACTTCGCGAGGCAGTCGGCCGCGAGACTCGACAGCGCGACGCCGCGCCGGCCCTGGCGCACATCGTTGCGGTCGAAGCCGTTGGTGCAGTATCCGAGCGAGATGCCGGTGCCCGGATCGGCCCAGCCGATTTGGCCGCCCGCGCCGCCGTGCCCGAATGCATTCGCGGTATTGGTTTTCCCGAAGCCACGATAATTCGCCTTCCCGTCGCCGCCCGCGACAACCACGCCGAGGCCGCGGTTGACTGTCACCCCGAACAGCGGATCCTTGTAGTCGCCCGAGCGCGGACGAATCGCGTCCTTGAGCGCCTCG
>JBGPMZ010000366.1:0-3904 GCA_041487255.1 Binataceae bacterium (SeqCode)
GCCGCGCTTCGTCGACGACCTGGGTCGACTGGAAAAATTTCGCGTCGTTGCCGGGTACCATATCGACCAACTGGCTGCAGGCGAGCATCGCGCCTTCCTCGCCATGGAGGAGCTGCGAGATCCGCCAGCATGAAAACTCTACATTGAGGCGTTGGAGGGTTTTGGCATCGAGGTGCGCCAGCGCGTCGCTGCCGTAGCCGTCGATCAGCTCATCGGCGAAGATGCCCTTGTCGAGGTCGAGCGGCGTTTCCCAATTGATATCGCGCGAGGCGTTCCACTGGTCGCGCTTGGCTTTTTCATAGAGGCCGCGCAGATCGGGCGCATCGATAGTGTATGAACGCTGCCACAGCGTATCGAAACTGGTTGGTATCAGGTCAAACGTTGCAACGCCCATCCGCTGAATCTCCCTCGACCAAACGGTCGGTAACGGGGAAAGGGTATCAAATTATCGCGCAATTCGAAACGCGCCTCGGTCGCGTTTAGTCGCCTTCGTGACCCAAGGCGCGCCGAGCGCGTGAAGCTGGGTGGTCCTCCCGCTCAGCCTTGAGCCGATCGGCGAGAAACATCTTGAGCAGCGATTGGTACGGAACGTCGCGCTTGTTGGCGAGGAGTTTCAGGAGATCGAGCATCGGCTTCGGCAGACGCAGCGAAATGGTCTGCGAGGATGGCTTGAGCTTGGGCAAAATTACCCGCCGCGCGTCGCGCCAATCGATGTAATCGACCGAGTCGTGCGAGGCCCAAAACTTTTGCTCGGCGCGCTCACTTTTGAATATTGGTACCCGCTTTTTCATGACGAGCTATAGATCCTTCGTTCTTTGCGGCTCATGTCGCGGGCGGAAATTACGCGGATTAATCGTCCGCGAATGGTAAACGCTACGAAGAGAAGCCTTCCGGCGTCAGTCTGTCCCAGCGCGTACCAGCGCTCCTCCCCCACTGAATGTCTTTCGTCCGCGCCAACAATCAGAGGTTCCGCGAGGAAAATCTCCTCGCATTCGCGAGTCGTGACGAGATGCTTTTCCCAAATCTTCGTTGCATGTCCCGCGTCCCACTGCAAGCCCTCGCAATCTACGAGTCGTTCGGACCAACCCATCTCGATTCAGTGTATATTATGGTCACATACATTCCAAGAATATCAGTCTGAGGGCGAAACGGGCACAATCTTCCCGCTGCAGGGCGCGAAGTTCTGCATCTGGTGCGGATCGAGGAATGCCTTGGTCACGATTTGCGCAGGCTAGCGCTTGCCGCGTGCCTTCGATTTCGCGGGCTTCGCGGTGCGGCGCGGGGCGCTCTTTTTCGCCGTTGCCGGGCGCGCGACCTTCTTCCACAACTCGCGCGAGGCGAGGCGCGCTCCCTCCGCCATCGCTTTCAACTTCGCCCACGTTATCTGCGGATCGACGACGATCATTCCGGCGAAGGTGGAGAAACCGCAATCGCTTCCCGCCATCACATTCTCGCGCCCGACCGCGCTCGCAAAGTTTGTGATGCGTTGGGCGACCAGCTCCGGATGCTCGATGAAGTTAGTTGATGAATCGAGAACACCGGGGATCAGCATCTTGCCGGCGGGCAGCTTGATGTCCTGCCAGATTTTCCATTCGTGCTCGTGGCGCGGATTGGAGGCCTCGAACGAAATTCCCGCGGGCTTGGCCTTGAGCACTACGTCGATGATGTCCTTCATCGCCACATCGCGATGATGCGGGCCCTCGTAGTTTCCCCAGCACAAATGCAATCGCACGGCATCGGCGGGGATGTTGGCGAGCGCGTGATTGAGGGCCTCCACCTGCATCGCAGCCTGCTTGCGAAAGTCGGCGGTCGTAAGATCGGCGAACTGGATGTGGCGATTCATCGCCAGGTCGGGGCAATCGACCTGCAGCAGGAAACCCGCGCGATGAATCGCCTCGTACTCGGTCTTCATCGCGTCGGCGAGCGCGCCCAGGTAAGCCTCGCGCGTCCGGTAGTGATGGTTGGTGAGAAAGACCGCAATCACGCCCGGCGAGGCCGCGCTCATGAAGACTTCTTCAGCCTTAACGCCGGCAGTCGCCGCCTTCAAGTTTGCGATGTCCAATTCGAGGTCGTGCGTGTCGCGATACCGAATCGGTCCGTTGCAGGCGGGCCGCTTGAGCGAGGCGGCCGGACTCTGCGCGAGAAATCGCGCGGCGTAGTCCGGGAAATCGCGCAGGTCGGCCAGCATTCCAATCATCGGCGTCGATTCCCCTTCGAAGCCGCTCAGCCGATCCTTCACGTAGGTCGAATAGCCGGGCTTGCTCATCTCGCCGTCGTTGATGACGTCGACGCCCGCCTCGATTTGCTTGCGAATCGTCTCCGTCACCGCATCGCGAACCGCGGCGTCGAACTGTGCCCGATCGGCGAGGGCGCCCGCCTCCTTCGCGATGAGCAGCGACAACAACGGCTCTGGGCGTGGCAGGCTGCCCGTATGAGTAGTGAGGATTCTTCGGATGCTGCGCTTCATCGCCGATCCCTCCGCGTGTGATTTGGAACGCTAAGATAGCTCGCCGTCACGAGAGCATCCAAGCAGAGTATTCGGGGCCGCACTCAACCGAAGCGATGGGAGCGCTGACGCATCCGCTTGCAGTCGCGAGAACTAACCGCGTTCGGCGCTACCAGGCCGCCTCATTTCCGCGGGAGGTTGCGGCAGACCTGTCTGAGGCCATCGAGCGAGTCTGGTGTGTCCTCAATTTGCTGAACGTCGAGGTGACGAGCCTTGGCGATTTGGTCCAGGAAGTGCAGCCCGTTCTTGTACGCGAGGTTGGGGTTGATGGAATAGACGGGGTCGGCGAGCGCCTCCTCGAGCGATACGAACTCCACCCCTTGCGCATGCCACCGCGTCAGCAGCATGTCGAGGGTAACGGCGGTGAAGTAGCACATGTGAATCAACATGATATGCGGGATGTCCCTGCCGAACATCAGCTTCGCGGTCGCGGAGGAACTACGCAGATGGCGATCGGCGCTTTCGGCCACCTGATCCTTCAACCGTTCCATTTCCTCGTTGTTGCGTTGCGATAGACCTCGCGCGTATGCGCAGTTCCATGCCCAGTCATTGTAGTCGGTGGTAACCTCCGCGATTCGGTACCCTCGCTCGGCGAGATAAGCGCGGACGGAATCGCGCTTGGCAAGGTCATCACCTTCATCGAGATAGGGGTATCGGAAAAACAGGCTATGCCGCTTTCCAGATGACGGTCCGACCAATCTGCTAAGCAACGATTCCTCAGCCGCGACATTGGCGACGTAGGTATGGAAGTCGGCTCGGTTGAGGTCGAGATGGCTGAAGGTGTGATTACCTAGAGCATTACCCGCAGCTAGCCACTCCTTGAGAATGCCAAGCTCGTCGGGGTGTTCTCTTAGAAAGTTGCCGTTAGCGAATCCGTAGACATGATTAATGTGATAGTCCTTCAGTACTTCAATGATGCGGTGTGCGATCGCGGTTCGACTAAATCCTGGGGTCGGTGGCCCGTTCTCGGGAATGTCATCGACCGTAATTGCAACCTTCATCGGTCCGATAGGACCGCTGGCGGGATGGTCGGCATTTGTGCGGCAAAGCGACGCGACCGGCAATCCCAGCATACAGAGCAGGACGCCGGCACAGACGATATGCGTCAGACGTCCCCCGGCGTATGGCATCGTAGTCCCCCGTGACCAGCTCAGTTCCCCAGGAATCTGTGCTAAGCCGATTGGTGATTCGAAATCACAAGCTGTGCGAAACCACTGAACTAGCAGACCGCGCGCTCGCAAGAAAGCCACACTCAAGACTCTCGGCAAGACTCGGCAAGACTCGGCAAGATTCGCGGCGGAATCGCGCCCGACGCCTTCAGTCCGACGGCGTCAGAATCACCGAACCGCTGCTGGTGAGCGCGTGATTCGCGCCTGATCCGACCGCCTCGCCCGCGCA
>JBGPMZ010000367.1:0-3903 GCA_041487255.1 Binataceae bacterium (SeqCode)
CCGTCGCACGTGATCGGATCGCTCTGGACCGTGGTCTTCGCGCAGACACTGCTGGTGGCGTATCTGCTGCGCCTGGTTCTGCGCGTCGTTTTCGGAATCACCTCACGAACGGAATTCCTGACTATCATCCTTCTGATATGCATGCTGACCGGCGTGTCATGGTGCACGGCCCTGCTGATGCCCGACATCTTCGGCGCGGTGCTCATCCTGGGTTTGTTCCTTCTCGCATTCGGCTTTACGGATCTAACGCGAGGGGAACGACTCAGCGTGA
Organism: Binataceae bacterium (SeqCode); assembly: GCA_041487255.1. Lineage (GTDB taxonomy): Bacteria > Desulfobacterota > Binatia > Binatales > Binataceae > DATGKG01. The sequence continues at coordinate 272 of JBGPMZ010000367.1, forward strand.
TCGGCTTCACATTCGTCGCGCTCGTAGTGCACTACTCTCACATACCAATTGCCGCTGGCCTGCTGGTCATTGGGCTGATCGTCGGTTTCGTGATGCGCAAACGCGTGCCCGAGTTGGTTCCGCGCCTGACGCTTCCAGCGGTGCTGCTAGCAGTAGCGGTTCCGGTGATTGTGCTCTCCAACTATCTGACCCTCGGCCTTCTCAGCTTTTCTCCCGCCGGATACATCTACGAGCTCGCACGGCTCGAGGAGGATCGGCAGGCGGTCAGCTTTTTGCGCAAGGAGTGCCCAGCTCGCAAGTACCGCATGTGCCAAGACCTGGATCGCCTGCCGATGGATGCCGCGTCATTCTTGTGGGGCGCGGCTAGTCCCATTGAAGGGTCGAAGCGGATGGAGGAACGCGAGGAAGGCATGGAGATCGTATCGCGCACGATAAGACGGTATCCGCTGTGGACCCTGCGTAGCGCGATCAGAAACACCCGTAAACAAGTCATGTATTTTCAAACCGGAACCGGATTGATCTCGTTTGCAGAATCCGAGTACCCGACGCGCGAACTGCATACTTTCTACCCCGCCGAATTCAACGCCTACCTGCACTCACGGCAAAGCCTCGGTGAGCTACCGAACCTCGACGGTCTCAACCAATTGCATTTGGTAGTAATAATTTTCAGTTGCCTCTACTGCGGTTTGATCGCGATGCTGCTCGCGATGAAACGACAGTGGCTCCCACTCGCCTTCCTCGGCACCATCGGCTTCGCGGTGCTGATCAACGGGTTCGTGATGGGAGCGCTCTCAATGCCAACCCCTCGCTATGGGACGCGCATCATCTGGATGATTCCGCTGGCAGCGTTCGCGTCGTGGCGGATGGCGCCCGGACTGCGCGAATTGTGGAAGTTTTGGCGCGCCAGTCCTCAATGAGCTGGCCGCCATCGCCAACTATTCAGTCCGATAGTCGCGATGAAAGCAAAGAGCGCCAACGCACTCGCCTGCGGCTGAGACTTGTGAAGCGGCACGCTGGGAGAGGTCGATTTGCGGCACGCGCCGCTTGCTGCAAATCGGGTGAGGGTGCTGCGCTGGGCACAACGGTGGCGAAGCAAGCAGCCTCCCGGTCATCTCGACGGAAGGCTGCCTCTCCTCCATGTCATTCTAAGGCAAACTTGCGCGGGTGCCGCAGAAGATGAGCAAGGCGACGCCGGCCAAATCCGTCGCCGTCTTTACGATAAAGCGTTAAAGCGAGGCTCAATCCAATAGTTAAGGTTAGGCTTCGTCCATCCGTTCCACGAAACCTTGAATCAGAGTCCGGTCGAAGCGGTATCCGTTCGATTGCATCTCAGCGATGACCGGACGAACGTGACTGATGTGTCCCAGCCTCTTTGCCTCGGCCAGGATGCGCAAGGATCCAATGACCTCGATGCCCAGTTGGCCCGCTGAGCGCCGTCCACGAATTTTGTCAATCAGGAGTTGCGCGTCTCGCTCCTTGGCTAGCGCGATCGCCTCGCGCTCTCCTGAATGGAGGCCGCCTGGAAGGCCCCCAAGCAGCGACGGGTTCGCGACAACCGCTCGCTGAATCCATTCGGCCTCTGCAACCTCGGTCGCGCCAGGCCCGCCTTTGCCAATTGTGATTTCAGCGTAGACGGCAGCCGGGATCGTAAGCGAGCCGGTGATCTGACGGAGAAGAGAGCGGTGTCCGATACGCGCGAAGATGATAATCGGACCGGCATCGGAGACGATCATTTTGCGCCGTTGCGCTTAACCTCAGTTGCCAACTCCCGATCGAGTTCGTCGACGCGTAGGCGAACGGCAGGCACGTCATAGCGCCCCATCAGGTCAAGGAGTTTCCAGCGCGAGCCCTAGTATGCTCGCCGCTTGCGCCTCGGAGAGCCGATCCAGGCGCAGAAGATCCATCACCAGCGCCTCGCGGACACGACTTGGTACTTCGGAATCCTCCCAGCCGAACCCGCCGACGACTTCCGGGGGCAGGCTTACATGAAAGTCCTTGTCAGCCACGCAATCATCATACTCGGCGGAGGACGGCCTCGCCACGCCTCCAGACTGGCACCTACGGTCGCCGCGACGATTCGCACCAGGAGGACAGAATTCCTGAATCGCGCCCGAAAGACGCCCGCTGAAAAAGATCGCTCTCCAGCGCCATCAGATTGCGCAACCTCTCTGTCCGGAAAGGAGTGGAGCCGGCCGCCCGATCATGGAGTGGCGGGTTTCGAACTCGTCGCGGCGTCCGGCGTCCATGCAACATGGACGTTGAATTTCGCCGGATCCTTTGCGCTGGGGCTGATGGTGACCCCGTCGAGCATATCGCCCTTGATGAAGCTGAGGTCGTAGACCTTGCGCGCGGGAGCGGCGAGCTTCGGGCCAAGGACGAACCCGGCTTTGGGCAGCTCTTTGATATAGAAACTCACCAGCTCGTTGTAATCCTGGGTAACCGCGAAGTTTGCCGAATGAACGACCCCGGTTTTGGGTACCGTCGAGTCGATTAATACCGCACCGGAGGGCAGCGGTATCTTGGAATCCCAACTTTGCGGCATCGCAGGCGATTCGGCCGCCGCCGGCGACGAGTCTGCCGCAAATGCCGGCGCACAGATGCCGAGGGCGGGCGCGGTCACCAACGTCGCGATGACCAGAAACCTTGCAATCTTCACCACTCTTCCTCCGTAGCGATAGCGCAATTTGGCAACTTCGGCGCGAAAGCGAAAGCCATCTGCTATCGCCGCCGCGGCCCTGCTAGACTGTTGCCTGATTTATCCCGAACAGATAGCTAATCACATCGCCCCTATGAGCACACTGGTAGCCCACAAACCAAGCGCCGCGAATGCCAAGGAAATCTACGAAATCGGCGAGGTTCCGCCGATCGGACACATCCCGCGCCAGATGTATGCGCAGGTGATTCGGGCCGATCGATTCGGCGACCCCAACCACGCATTCAAAGTCGAAAAGATCCCCGTCCCCGAGCTGCGGCCCGATGAGGCGCTGGTCTATGTGATGGCCGCCGGGGTCAACTTCAATAACGTGTGGGCCGCGCTGGGGTCGCCCGTCAATGTCATCGCCGCGCGGCAGAAGGCGAAATACGACTCCTCGGATTTCCATGTCGGCGGCAGTGATGCGTCGGGCGTGGTCTATGCGGTCGGGCGCGACGTGAAAAACGTCAAGCTCGGCGATCACGTCGTGGTTCATTGCGGCGTGTGGGATGCCGATTGTACCGCGGTCAAAAACGGCGACGATCCGATGTACGACCCCTCATTCAAGATTTGGGGCTACGAAACCAATTGGGGCAGCTTCGCGCAGTTCACTCGCGTGCAGGCACATCAGTGCATGCCCAAAGCGAAGCATCTCACCTGGGAGGAAGCCGCGGCGCCCACGCTGGTCGGCGCGACCGCATATCGGATGCTGATGGGATGGCCGCCGCACGTGGTGCACAAGAACGACGTGGTGCTGATTTGGGGCGCCTCGGGCGGGCTCGGCTGTATGGCGATTCAGATCGTCAAAGCCGAGGAAGGCATTCCGGTCGGCGTCGTTAGCGACGATCGCAAGATCGAGTTCTGCACGAAGCTGGGCGCCAAGGGCGTCATCAATCGCAAGAAATTTTTCCATTGGGGCATGATGCCGCATTGGAAGGAC
>JBGPMZ010000368.1:0-3898 GCA_041487255.1 Binataceae bacterium (SeqCode)
CCGGACAAAACCGGCAACTCGGCTATCGCAGATCGCGGAACCTGTATGCCGACCAGCCAAACTGGAATGGATCGATAGCGATCGGTCCCGCGCGTCCATAAGACCGGGGGGGTACGCGACCAAGCCCCGTCGATGCATAAGCCTTCGGGTTTTCGTTGGAGATTGACAGCTTGAAGGTGATCGGCGCGCTCCAGGAAATGGGGTTTTCCAGAAGCTCCTAATCGGCGAATCAATGGAGCTTTCGGGACCTAGCTCGGTTCCGAGGACACCGCGGCTGCGATCGTCGCCGCCTCGCGCACCTGGCCGAAGTGGATCTTGCCGAGGTCGAACTCCTCCAGCGACTTGGTCAGACTCGCCATCGCAGCCTTGTAGGTCGGCATCGTCTTGCGCACCCGCGTCAGCGGATTGCAGCGCGCGATGATGAAGTTCTTCAGGTACGGATGCATCAGGCCGCGCTTCTTTCCCTTCGCCACCAGCTCGTTGAGGAGATCGTCGGCTTGCTGCACGGTTGCGGCGCGCTCCTGGCGCTCTTCCATCGCCTCGCGCAGCGGCTTGCTCATGAAGGTGTCGACGCGGGTCAGGATCGCCGAGTAGGCGCCGCCGGAGAATTTCTTCTTCTGCTCGTAGCATAGGCCGAGCGTGATGAAGGCCGCTTTCTCGAATTCGAACTCGAAGTCTTTTTCGCTCGCGCGCGGCTGACTCTCGAGCCTGCCGCGATACATCCTGATCACCTCGAGCGCCTTGTCCTTCAGGTTGTGCGCCTTCTCGGTGTTCAGCGCGAGGATCTGGTAAGCGACCTCCCGCTCGGGCATCACGATCGCGGGAATCATTTTCGCACCAAGCTTGGCGATCGCGGCGCGGCGATGGTTTCCGTTGGGCGTCCAGTAGCCTCCGTCCGCGCGCACCACCACGATCGGCTCGGTGAAGCGCTTGAGCTTCTTCATCACCTCGATGAGGCGCTTCATGTGCGCGGGCGAGAGGTCGCGCTGAAACGGGGTCGGCTCCAGCTTGGCCAGCGGAATCATCGCGAACAGATGCCAATGGTCTCCGACCGGCTCCTGGTATGCGGCGAGCGCCGCGCCGCCATCGCCGTTGATCTGTTGTGCAAGCTCGCGGACTGATTGGGGAGGCTTGCCGCCGTCTGGAAATACCGATAATTCCGCCATGCTGAGTCATTAATGCAGAAACGGTCTTTTTGAAATGCCCCTCGACTCCGCTGCGTTACGCTATCGGAGTTGTCCTCCTTCCTTTTGCCCTCTCCTCAAGGAGAGGGTGGCGCTACTGCGCCGGGTGAGGTCGGTGCCTGCGGCGTGGCGCTACGCGCCCCCTTCGGGCCTCATTTGATGAATTCACCGAGGATATCACAAATTGGTTTTTTGATTTTTGCTTTCCTCGCGGTTGCATCCCCAGCAGCGGCAAGTCCACGCACCTGGCAGCCGCTGATCGTCAAGGGCGGCCAGGCGCCGCAGCTTTGCAAACAGCCGCTCAATCAATTCGAAGTGTTCGCACTGCACGATGGCAAACTCGCGCCGATTCCCTTCCAGATCGACCAGATAAATCCCGACGGCGGTTACGTGTTGCCTGAAGGACCAGGGCCCGTCGTGCCGTCGCATCCGGGTGTGCTCGATGCCAAGGACGAGATCGTGATGATGATTGCCGACCTCGGTGAGCGCGCGAAACCCGAGGTCGTGCTAGCGGCAGGCGCTTTCGAAATTGTGATGAGCGATCCGCTGGGCGGTCCGCCCCGCTACGCCTACCTCGCGACCGACGCGCATCCTGCGCTCAGTCCGCTTCACTACGTCGACTACGACGCAGCGAAGAACTCCATCGATACCGATCATTATCGCTTTGGGTACGTGCATGGAGTTCCGAGCGACTACGCGCCGCAGTCGCACAAGCATGCGAACGATCCCAACCTGCTCGATCGCTTCAAGATTCGAGTGCGCGCGACGGTGTTGAAGTTCTTCCATTTCAACATCAATGAAGACAAGGTCGACAATCGCCTGCTCGCGTGGAAGGCCGGGCCGGTCCGCGTGGTGCGCCTGCTGACCCATTCGGTGCGGGTGGTGTTCGGAATTCGATCGCCCGAGGTCACCAACTACGATTTCTTCTATCGCGATTGCGTCGAGAATCCGTTCAAGGTTCGTTTTCCCTGGGTTCCGCGCGTCCTGTTCGGCGATATCCAGGTGCGCATGGATCTCGATTTCACCGGGCTCGATGGTTACACGATCTCATGGTCGCGGATGAACGGCGGGCCGATCAAAATCGGCGACCCGAAACTGACCAGGATTTCCAAATCCGACCCGCCGCAGGTCGAATGGATAGCGCTGCGTGGCGGCGGACGTTTGATCGTTCAGACCATCGCGCCCACCAGCGATCTGCAATTGCTCGATCGGCGGCTCTACTTCAACGACGATGCGAATACCGAGGATCCGCCGGAAAGCGTGCGCGGAGAGCATCCGGGGATCGGCTACGCGATGACCGGATGGGAGAATCTCGCGTCGGGAAGCCACACGCTGGTGTCGATGCTGATCGACGCGCCCGAGGACTATGATGCCGACATTCTATTGAAGGAGTACCAGGCGCCGCCGGAGGTTTCGATTCGCGCGACCAGCCCGCGATAGCTCTGGCAGTCCTCGAAGCAAACGGTTCAACAGCCTGCGCCCTCACTCTTGTCTCTCCCAGAGGGAGAGAAGTTTGAGGAGTGCAGCCAGTTTTAGGAATCGCTAGAGCCCCTGCGGCGCCCTGAGTGCGACGATATGGAAATCGATCTTCACCATGTTGCCGGCTTTGAGTCCGAGGATCGATGGCTGCGTAATTCCGAAGTCGCTGTAGTTGAAGGAAACTTCGCCGTCGCCGATAAGCTTGTCGCCCGACAGCGAGACCCGCACTGGAACTTCAAAGGGACGGACCGCGCCATGCAGCATCAGCTGCCCCTTGAGCGTCGCGGAACCCGAGGTCTCGGAGGTTTGATTCACATCGGTCCACGACGAACCTCCCTTGAAACTGATGGTAGGGAAATCCTTCGCATCGAGGATCGAGCTCTTGACCGAACTGTCGCGCATGCCGCTGTCGGAATGGTAACTGGCGGCGTCGATGATCGCCTCGACCCAGATGTTCGCGCCGTCATCGGCGCGGCGCTTCGGGTCCTGATAGATATCGCATGAGAGCAGGCGGAGTTTTCCCACCGCGTCGCCGCGAATCGAACTTATCGGCTCGGCCACCGCGGCAGTGATCTCACTCGCGTCGAGGTCGACGCGGAAATGCTGCTCGGCAAGCGCGGGGACATAAAGCAAGAGGATCGCGGCGAATGCCGCGCCGGCAGTTCGGAAGATAGAATTTGGGCTCATCGATAGCAGACGATTTCCAGCAAATTGCCGTCCAAGTCGAGGAAGTAGAGGCAGTCGTGATCGCCCCAGTCGATCGGCGCAGCGGTTTCGACGCCCGCCTCCTTAAGCCGCAGCGCCGCGGAAAGAAAATCCTCGCGGCTAACGCGAAACGCATGATGACCACGGCCGAGCGGATGTCCGATGACCTGCGCGCGCGCGGCGGCGCTGAGCGGAGGCCTCGGCGCCTCGAACAGCGCGAGATTTTGCCCTCCGCAATCCATCAGCACCTGGTCGCCGAAGCGTGTGACGATCGAAAGGCCGAGCACCTCGGCATAGAAGCGCTCAGCGCGCCCAAGATCACGAACCTCGATGCCGAAGTGGTCGAGCCGCTGCAATTTCATAGCTCGACAATTGTAGCTTAAGCCGCCGACACTTGACGCGCCGCGAGGTCGGGACGGCGCGAAGCGAGCACGCGCGCCTTCTCCCGCTCGATGAACTTCGGACGGAACGTGACGATCAGCACCGGCAGGATCGTCATCGCCCCGAGCATCGAGACGAACATCCAGACC
>JBGPMZ010000369.1:0-3897 GCA_041487255.1 Binataceae bacterium (SeqCode)
ACTGACGGTGCTGGCGCGCGAGCGCGAGCTGAAAACGCATTTGCGCGGAGCGCTCAACGCCGGCATCAGCCGCGAGAAGATCAATGAAATCATGATTCATCTCGCGCACTACGGTGGATGGCCGGTCGGCGTGAACGGCCTGCGCATCGCCCGCGAGGTTTTCGACGAGGCCGACGGAAAGAAAAAGTAGCGCGCCGGACTATTTGCCGTTGGAAGGCAAATCGCAGAAGACCGCAGCCGCTACGACGGTCGTCCATAGCCCGTCGCGATCGCCGATCGCCGACTGCGTGATGTTGCGGGTCTGGACGATCTTGTCGGACAGTTTCCAGATGTCCTTGCGTTCGTCGTAACTGACGTTGGGATCGAAATCGACGCCAAGCGAGGTCGCGAGCATCGTCGCGGCAAGGTCCTCGGCGTAGTCGCCCGCCTTCTGATCGGTCTGACCGAAACTCTTATGCTCCGAGAGATAGCCGTAGGAATTTTTGTCGGCCGGTATCGCGAGGCCGACCGATGCCGCTACCAGGCGATGCGGCTCGTTGGTGGCGTTGTCATACATCACAGCGAAGACGATTTGTCCCGGGCTCAGAGTCTTGAGGCCGTCCTGAATCGAGATGACCCTGCAGTTCGGCGGGAAGATGTAACTGACACGCACCAGATTAAACTCCGCGATGCGCGCGTCGCGCAGCGCCAGCTCGAACGAGGTCAGCTTCTCGCGATGCTTGCCGACGCCCTTGGTGAGAAAAATCGTTTTGCCTGTTGGCCCCATCTAGCTCCCTCGAAGTTCGTTCGTGTCGGGCTGCCGATACGTAGCGGGTCGCCGCTCACGACCAATCATACATAAAGGATGCGAACATCTTTTGCGAGAATATCGCGCCGTAGATTCATGATGCGGTAACAAAAAACGACACCCGGAGGACCTCGCATCGCGAAAAAAGGGCTGGAGAGAGTCCAGCCCCGGCCGCGCGGAAACTCATGTTGCTGATCATTTGGCCGGCATCGTTGAGACCTTCTCGATTTCGAGGTTTGGCGCGACTCCGATTTCATTAATGATTGCGGCGACACGCCCGCCGGAGAGTACCACCTCAAGGAAATCCGCAAAGCGTTTGGTCGCCAGGCGACGATCGCAGGTTTGCTCGGCGAGTGCGCGCGCCCGAACGCCCATCTCGGCAAGGAGGTAGCGATTCGCCATGCTCTCGGCGATGGTTCTTGCCAGCGCGACCGCATCGCCGGGAGGGACGACAAATCCGACTTCGAACTCCAATGCCAGTCGCGCAACCTCCGCGTGTTTTTCCATCATTGCTACGAAGGGCTTGCCCGCAGCGAGGATTCCGTAGACCTTGCTTGGCACCATGCAGCCCGCGACTCCGGCGCCGAGTGGGATCAGATGCAGATCGGCAGCCGCGAGCACTTCGCTGATCGCGTTCGGGTTAACTCGATCGATGAACTCAACATTGGTGAGGCTTCTGAGCCGGGTCTCATCTTGCAGCTGCTTTCTTCGGGCGCCGTCTCCGACCAAAATGAATTTCACGCGAGGCTCGCCGCGAAGAAGATGCGCGGCTTCCAGTAGCGACTCAAGCTTTTGTGTCCAGCCGAGGTTGCCCGCATACATCACCACGAAATTCGCGGAGTACTTTTCGCGCCAGTCTGCGCGCAACGCCTGCGGCTTTACTTTGTTGCAATCTATCCAATTCGGAATGATCGCTATTTTGTCAGCCGGTATGCCCTTGAGCCGCAACAATCCAGCCATGTCCGCGGCGAGCGCAACGATCGCATCGGAACGCCGATAGGCGAACCTGTTGCAGCGACGAAGCAACCCGAGCAAGGCGCGATTCTTCAAGCCTCCGGTCGCCACGGCTACATCGGGATATACGTCCTGACAATAGTAGATTGAACGACAGCTCCGTAGGCGTCCGAATATCGCGCCCAGTAGGCCCAGAGCCGGCGGATCGGTCTCGGCGATAATGATGTCCGGATGTTCGCGAAACGCCGCGATCCACGCCAGTCCAAAATAAATAAACAGATCTAAATATCGGAGCACGCCGTGCGACTTGGAGATGCTCAACGCGAAGGTGCGCACGACCTTCATCGCGCCATGGCTCTCCCGTTGAAACAGCCGGCCAATCCGAAATCGGGAAGAATCGGTACGCGCGCAAATGACGGTGACCTCGTGCTCGAACGCGAGATCTTCGGCAAGCTCGTGGAGCAGAACGCCGGTCGCCTCAGTATCGGGTCCGAATACCCGGTTGAGAAAGAGAATTCTAGACATCTGATGCCATGGGTCAGTGCATACTCGACTGACCATTCATTCGGAGATGCACAGTACTCAGAACGATTGCGTCTCGCCGTTGCGGCGAATCATGAAGTTGCCAAGCACCAGGAGATCCATTTTGGTTCTCAGAAAACAGTCGAGCGCCTCTTGCGGGCGGCATACGATCGGCTCGTTCTCATTGAATGAGGTATTGAGCAGTACCGGCACGCGAGTCAGGCGCGAGAATTCGCGAATGAGTTTGTAAAAGCGCGGATTCTGGCGCGCGTTGACGGTCTGCAACCTTCCGGTGCCGTCGACGTGAGTGGTCGCGGGAATCTGACCGCGCTTGTCAGGCCGCACGCGATACGCCATCAGCATGAAGGGCGATGGTTGCGCTAGCTGGAAATAGTCGCCGGCCGCTTCCTCAAGGATCGACGGCGCAAATGGTCGAAACGATTCGCGACGTTTGATCTTGAGATTGAGGACGTCGCGCATTTCCGCGCGGCGCGGATCGCAAAGGATGCTGCGATTGCCCAGCGCACGCGGCCCCCATTCCATGCGCCCCTGGAACCATCCAACCACCTTGCCTTTGGCAATCTCGGCGGCGGCCAGCCTACAGAGCGAATCCTCGTTTGCCACGTTGCAGATGTGGCAGCCGGAGCTTTCGAGTTCCATTGCACATCCGCGAATCGCCGCGCGAATCTCGCCTTCGCCGAACTCCGGCCCCCAGTAGGAATGTTCCATTACAAATGAGCGCGGATTTCCAAGTACTTGATTCCAGACATACGTCGCCGCGCCAATCGCCAGTCCGGCATCGCCGGCGGCGGACTGAATATAGACTTCGTCAAACCCGGTCTGATCGATTATCTTTCCATTGGTCACGCAGTTGAATGCCACTCCACCCGCAAGACACAGTTTTCGTAGACCCGTAGTCCGTTGAAGAGTTCGAAGAGAATCGAGGACGACTTCGTCGAGCCGAGCCTGTATCGAAGCCGCGATGTTGTGATGACGCGAGTCGATCGGTTCATCAACGGCGCGAGGTAGTCCCAGGCGACGAACGAGGCGATCCGAATAGAGCGGAGCCACCTTCGGTTCGCCCGATTCCCACGCCGTCTTCACTCCGTTTCGGTGATGGGAAAAGTAGTCGCGCGAAAGTTGGAACTCGATTCGGCCGCGATTAGGTGTGGGTATGATCTCTCGCATCAGATCGAGAAATTCCGGCTCGCCATAGGACGCCAGGCCCATGACCTTGTACTCATCGCCATACTTCGGAAACCCGAGGTACTGAGTGAGCGCGGTGTAAGCCAGCCCCAGCGAATGCGGGAAGGCAACTGCGCCAATGGTTTCGATGCGGTTGCCGCGGCCAACACCCCACCTCGTGCTGGCAAAATCTCCGAGACCGTCGACCGAGAACAGCGCAGCTTCGTCGAACGGTGATACGAAAAACGCGCTCGCCAGATGCGCCTTATGATGCTCGACCCGAAACACCTCGATCCGATGCTCGCTTCCGAGCGCATCGGCGACACTATCCTCGATAGTTGCGAAGGCCCTTCGCACCCTCAGCCGGCTCGCAGCGCTCGCAGGCATCTTGAGCCCCTGCCATGCCTTGCGGAGAAGGCGCGCCCAGGGATCGCGCGCAACGGCCAAAG
>JBGPMZ010000370.1:0-3894 GCA_041487255.1 Binataceae bacterium (SeqCode)
CGACCTCGAGGATTTCGCCGGCAAGGTTAACCTGCTTGCGACCGACTTCGCGCGCCGGTGACAGTAGGATAATTCTACTTAATGTAGTGTTGAATAGCGCAATCACGCTGCGGCAGGAGGTCCTGCCGCAGCGTGTCAATCGACTATGCTTGGGGTTTGGGTGCGCCGCTTATGCGCGCGCTTTGCGAAGCTTCGAGCGCGAGCTGACCCGTGCAGGCTCGCTCTTGCGCCTGCCATGCATGATCGCCGGCTTGACCGCAACATGCTTCACTTCGAGCACCGGCGGAGGAGCGACCACTACAACCTGGCGCTCGGCCTCGGGCAGCAGTGCCTGCGCTTCAGCGAATGCCTGTTGCTGCGCACGTTCTTCGTTGCCGCGCTGGATCGCGACGAGCTTCTTGTCCTTCCAGCGGCGTAGTCCGGTGCGCATGTACTCGGCATTGATGTCGAGCATGTCGCACACGTTGTCGAACGAAAACACCCAGCGCTTGTCTTCGAGGTTGATCCACTCGTCGGCATCGCGGAACAACCGCTGACCCTTGTTGGTGGACGAGTCGATACACTTCATGAAGCATTCGACCGCGTCTTCGAGGACGCTCAGGATCAAACGCTTCTCGCCTTCGAGGAGATGCTTGCGGCGCATCGCCTCGAAGTACTGAATCGGCAGAAGGGTGTCGGGCTCGAATAGCCCCGGCAACTTCTCGTCTAGAGTTTCCTTTTCCATTTTTCCTTCCTGGTCAGCTCTCAGGTTCTCACTGGTCGCCATCCGCCCCACCTCCTGAAAGATCGGTTATGAGACGCAAAAGTCGTTCCTTTTATTCAAGAAGAACTACTCTGAGTCGTCTCCGTACTGCTCCTTATAGATTTCGTTCCAAGCCATCTGTATCGCTTCAAGTTTGCCCTCCGTGCTGGCAGAGGGTTCGTCTCCGAACTCATCCAAATCGATTACCCATTGACGCAAATCGGTGAAGCGGACGTCGAGCGGATTGAGACCGGGATGATTCTCAATGAGAACCTCCGCAATGTCTTCCGCTTGGTCCCATTTCAATCCCATGTGCCTACTTGCCTAAACATAAGTCTTTAAGACAGTTCTTCAACCGACTTTTTTTCCAATGCCTGCTTAATCGCGGCGTCCATGATCCGTTCCGCGAACGGAGTCGTCGCCGTATTAAGGTCTTCGACTAATTTCGCTATTTGTTCGCGATCGGTACCCTTTTCCGCCTCCTCCAACTGCCCCGCCATCTCGTCGATCGCCGCACGCTCGTCCAGCCCAATCAGCCGGCCCCATTCTCCTAACTGCTTTCGCAGTGCGGCCAGTATCTGATGAGCGTCGTTGCGCGCTACGATGAGTAAGCGCTCCTCGAGGTCCTGCTCACCCAAATCGATGGCCTCTTCGAGCATTTTTTCGATTTCGTCGTCGGTCAGCCCATAACTGGGTTTCACGTCGACTGAATGCTCGCGGCCCGTGCGCTCGTCGCGCGCTGTCACATTTAGTATCCCGTTTGCATCGATGAGGAAAGTGACGGCGATCTTCGGATATCCAGCCGGTTGAGCCTCCAAGGGCCCCAATTTGAACCGCGCGAGGCTGCGGGAATCCTTCGCCATCTCCCGTTCGCCCTGCAAAACATGAACATCGACGTGGGTTTGATTGTCCACCGCGGTGGTGAACATCTCGGTGACGCTGGTCGGGATGGTGGTGTTCCTGTGGATAATCCTTTCCATCACACCGCCAACCGTCTCGATTCCGAGCGAGAGCGGCACCACGTCGAGCAGCAGCATGTCTTGGCGCGTTCCCATCAGGACGCTGGCCTGTACCGCAGCCCCTAGAGCCACAACCTCATCGGGATTTAGCGAGCATAGCGGCTCGCGACCGAACATCTTCGCAACTTCGCGACGCACCATCGGCATCCGCGTCGAGCCGCCGACGAGCACCACCGCGTCGATTTGCGAGGCGTCCAGGTTCGCATCCTTGAGGGCGAGGCGGCATCGCTCCAGCGTGCGATCGACAAACGGCTGGGCGAGCTGTTCGAGATGGGCGCGGGTGAGCTTCTCGCGCAATCTCAGATCGGGCGGTATCTCGAGTATTAGTTCCGCTTGTTCGGACGAAGAGAGTTTTTGCTTGGCATCTTCTGCGAGCCGACGCGCGCTGTTCCAGATGTGGCGTTCGTTGCGAATGCTCTCGGGCAAATCGGCGAGAAACCAGCTCACGATCGCGGCATCGATGTCGTCGCCACCCAGATGCGTATCGCCATTGGTCGCGAGGACCTCGAACACGCCGCCCTTGACGTTGAGGATCGAGATGTCGAAGGTGCCGCCGCCGAAGTCATAGACCGCGACGCGACCCTCGGCGAGTTTCTGCAAGCCATACGCTAGCGACGCGGCGGTCGGCTCGTTCACCAGCCTGACCACTTCGAGGCCGGCCAGACGTCCCGCGTCCTTGGTCGCCTGGCGCTGCCCGTCATTGAAATAGGCCGGCACCGTGATGACGACGCGCTCGACTTTTTCGCCGGGCATCGCGGCCTCGGCGCGATGCTTGAGCGCGCGCAGAATCTCCGCGGAAATTTGCGAAGCGGTGTACGCGCGCTTGCCAACCTGAAATCTCACCACCGCGCCGGTCAGATCGGCGAAGGTATGACGCGCCTGATCCTCGGGCGCGATCTCGGTGCTGCCGAGGCCCATGTAGCGCTTCACGGAACGAATCACCGCGCCCTGGGCGCCGCCGGAAAACCCGGTCGCATGGATGACGCCGTCGTTCTTCAGCGCGAGGCGCGGCTCGACCTCGATAGCTTTGTCACCGACGTAGACTTCGCCGTCGGGTGCGATCGCCACCACCGATGGCAGAATCGTCGCACCGGTCTTGGGATCGGCAATCACGCTCGCAGCCTCGCCATCCATCACGGCAATGAGGCTGTTGGTGGTGCCGAGGTCTATCCCGAAAATTTTGGCCGAAAATCCCGCCATCGCTAAATAAGACGTTAGGCCGCCTTCAAGGTTTCGAGCCCGCGATCGATGTCACGGAGCAAAGTTCGTAAGTATGCAATTTTGGAAAGAATGGCCTTGAGGTCCGCAACCAGGGTTTTCTTGTTGTTGCCGTTGTTGTCGGGAGACGCGTCCCATCGCAAAAAGTTGCGCGCTAAAACCAAGCCTTGTTCATCCATCGTCGAGGAAAGCTCAGCGCGACGCTTCTCGATTTCGCTGCGCAGCTCAAGAGCTGCATCGCCGGCGGCATCGCGCAGATCGGAGAGCTGCTCCTGGACTTCGAAGACCATCTCGGCCAGCTCGGCCGGAACGTTCTTGTTATTCTCCGCCAGCTTCTCGCCATTGAGTTCCAGCCAGTACAGTCCGCGCGATATCGGATCGCGCAGGGTGCGGTAGCTGCGGGTGAGGAGCGCAGTGCCCGAGAGGCTCAGCGCGCGCATCATGGGAGTGCCCGAGGCGAAGCGATCGGGATGAATCTTGCGCCCCAACTCGTGGTAGGCGGCCTCCAGAGAAGACGCGTCGATGGTCAGCTTGCGCGGGAATCCGAGCGCGCTGAAGCAATCGAGATCGGCGGGAACCGGAAGCGGAGCGCCGCATTGATCGCAAACCAAGCGCGGCTCCTGCGGCCGCGCGCATGAAGGACATTTGATCATTTCGAAGTGCTATTTCTATAGGGCGGAATTCCCCCGCCACCACGGAACCGTCTCTTAGACGACGAACGATTCCCCACATCCACAACTTCGCTTGACGTTCGGATTGACCAGCTTGAAGCCGGCCGACATCAGCTCTTCCGAATAGTCCAGCTCCGAACCGTTCAAGTACAAAAAGCTCTTTTTGTCAACAATTAGTTTGGCGCCGTCGCGCTCGAAAATCTTGTCGCGTTCCTTGGCCGAATCGATTTCCATCCGGTACGAC
>JBGPMZ010000371.1:0-3891 GCA_041487255.1 Binataceae bacterium (SeqCode)
CACGACCTCAGATAAGCGCAGCGCGAAGGACCTCAAGTGGCACGACCTCGAATGGGGAGAACACAAAAACAAACCCACCGAGGAAGGAACCTCTGCACATACGCCGCATCGTGAAAATGACGAAACGAAGCCAAATGATCGAGGCAACTAAAGACATTTCAGAAACGCGTGGCGAAAACGTCGGGAATTTCGTGGTGCTCGCAGCACCCTCACCCGGATGGCACTTTTGTCGCCAAACGAAGAGCGACAAACGCGCCATCCGTCCTCTCCTGCGGAAAGATGCGGGAGAGGAGCAGATCGCAGAAACAAACCCACCGCGCACCTCTCCCGCTTTTTGATGTGCAAGAGTAGGATTCCATGTCTCTATAACCGCAATTACAGGATGGAACAGAACATCGATGGCAAGTGAAAGAGAACGGGAACTGCGGCGGCGCCGCAAGCGGCGCAAGGAAGTGCTTAAAGAACGTGTCCGGGTCGCGCGCAAATCGAAGAAGAAGAAACGCGCCTGATTGTAAAGAGGGCCGCTATTCAGCCTGAGCTCGAAGCGATAGCAATTGACGTATGAGGGCCGAGTCGTCTCCACCGAAATACTCCGATGCGACCATCGAGATTGTTCGGGAACTCTCTCGACTCGGTCAGGCCTACTCGGAAATCTATCTTGCGCCCCGCGGCTCCGAATTTTTCCCGAATCGCGCCGAAGACTGGCGTGATGGACTCGGCTTTTTTCTCGACCGCGCCTTCGAACACGCGGGTACTTCAGCTGACTTCAGCTTGATAGCTCGATTGGCGGCAAAAGAGACGCTACCGAGCGACCTCGATTTCGCAAATCGAAGCGCGGTGCGCAATGCCGCGCAAGCTCTTTGGAGACGCTTCTGCGAAATCGGTGGGTTCGACCAGGACACCGGAAAAGGCGCGAACGCCAGGCTGAATCCGCTCTTCCTGAACGGTGTGCCCTCCCGCGAGAACGCGCTCGAAGTATGCGCGAGCCTGACGCAGTTCGCAGGTAATCTATATCAAATGGCAGTAGTGGAGCTTCGCGCCGGAAGAGTAAAGGCCGCGCACTCGAAGCTCAAAAGTATCCGCGGCGTCGCCGACAAAATTGCGTCGCTTTTCCTGCGCGATGTCGCACTCGAGAATGAAGGCGACTTACCGGCCGATGTCGTCTCTCATTGGCGGCTTCAGCCGGTCGATCGTTGGGTAGAAAGGGCGGTCGGCATCCTGGAGACACAACCATTGGCCGACCGATCGACGGAAGAAGCGTGCGTTGAGCTTGCTCGCGCCGCGGAAACGTCGCCTCTGCTGGTGAATGCAGGCGCTTGGTACCTCGGCGCTCAAGTCGTAAAGGGAACGTTTCTCTTCCGCCAGGCACTCAGCGGGACTTCACGCTTCCAGGAAATCGTGGTTTCTCACGGCATCGATCTCCGAACCGAAGGGCAACTGCTCAGATTTTTGTTCGAAGGGAACCTCCGAAAGAGTTTCCG
The DNA here is from genome assembly GCA_041487255.1 of Binataceae bacterium (SeqCode). Classification (GTDB taxonomy): domain Bacteria; phylum Desulfobacterota; class Binatia; order Binatales; family Binataceae; genus DATGKG01. Next base: position 1,482 of record JBGPMZ010000371.1, read on the forward strand.
TGAAGACTTACGAAGGATTTGGCGCAGAAATGATCTAAGTGAAGCAGCCGCGATGGAGTTGGCTCGTAGCGAACTTGCTGCGCACAGATCAGAGCGTTAGGTGCTCTCAGCCGTGATTGATCCGAATGTGCTGATTTCCGCTGTGATTTCCGGCGGTACGCCGCCTGCGGCCGTGATTGAGTCTTGGTCGAGGGGCGAGTTCGAATTGATAGTCTCTCCCGCACTGCTTGGTGAACTTGAAGAAGTGTTGCTGCGGCCAAGGTTTCGGAATTACTTGTCTGAGGCAGAGGCACATGCCTACGTGCGCAGGCTTCGGGCGCTCGCTACGTTCTTTCCCGATCCTCCGCCCCAGCCGGGCCTGACCCGGGATCCGAAGGATGACTACCTCCTAGCCCTCGCGCGTGCCGCCGGAGCAGACTATCTGTTATCGGGCGACTCTGATCTGCTCGATTTGTCGATCCAACGTCCGCCAGTTATAACAGCTTCAGCATTCGCGTCCGTTTTGCGAGTGCAGAGACCCTAAAGGATGACCCGCTAATGGCATACGAAACCCTGCTCTATGAAGCCGCCGACCAGATCGCGACCATCACGCTCAATCGCCCGGCAAAGATGAATTCCTTTACGGCGCAGATGGGCGTGGAAATCGCCGAGGCGATGATGCAGGCCGACGCCGACCCCGATGTGCGCGTTATCATCATGACCGGCGCGGGCGATCGCGCGTTCTGCGCCGGCGCCGATATCGCCGGCTTCGCGCGCGATGTAAACGCTCGCGAGGGCGGCGGCAGAGGCGAATTTTCCGGCCGCCGCGGCGGCGCGGCGCTCCCGCCGTTGCCCACGCTGATGCGCAATCTCTCGAAGCCGACCATCGCGGCCATCAACGGCTATGCGCTCGGGGTGGGGATGACGATTCCGATTCTGTTCGATGTGCGAATCGCCTCCGAGAACGCGAAGATGGGCGTGATCTTCGGGCGTGTCGGCGTGATGGCGGAGCTCGGCTCCACTTATCTGCTGCCACGGATGATCGGCTTGGCGCGCGCATCCGAGATGATGCTGACCGGCAAGCAATACACCGCCGCCGAATGCCTCCAGATGGGGCTCATCAGCCAGGTTACTCCCGTCGGCAAGGTGATGGACAAGGCGCGCGAGTTGGCGGGTGAGATGCTGCAATGCTCTCCCACTTCGCTCGGATACACGAAACATGCGATCCATCAGGCGCTCGACGGGACCCTCGAGACCGCGATGCAGTTCGAGATGTTCGCATTGGAGAAGTGTTACGTGAGCGCGGAGCACAAAGAGTACGTGACCGCATTCATGGAGAAACGGAAGCCGGATTTTTCAAGGATAAAGAAGTAAAGCGGAGCTAGCGCAGTTAGGCGCTCTTGATTCATCGATGGCGGCGGAATACGAAATAGATACTTTAGCAAGTCTGCTTTATCATCTTTCCGAGTTGTTCGACGCGAGTATGGACACGGCGCGATCGGCGACTCGTGGGCGTGTCGGTAGATTTGGACTAGGAAAACTCTAACCGAGGTAAAGGATCAATGGCAGTTCATATTGGAGCCGTCGCACCGGATTTCACCCAAGAGTCAACCCAAGGACCGATCAGTTTTCATGAATGGATCGGAAAAAATTGGGTCATCCTGTTCTCGCACCCCAAGGATTTCACTCCGGTGTGCACCACCGAGCTGGGCGCGGTCTCGAAGCTGAAGCCGGAATTCGACAAGCGCAACATCAAGGCCATCGGCGTCAGCGTCGATCCGGTGGATTCGCACAAGAAGTGGATCGCCGACATCGAGGACACCCAGGGCGTGAAGATGAACTTCCCGATCCTCGGTGATGCTGACAAAAAGGTATCGACGCTCTACGATATGATTCATCCGGAGTGGAACGATACGCTGACCGTGCGCTCCGTTTTCATCATCGATCCCAACAAGAAGGTCCGGCTGATCATCACCTATCCCGCCAGCACCGGACGCAACTTCCAGGAAATCCTGCGCGTGATCGATTCCCTGCAGCTTACCGATAGCCATTCGGTAGCGACGCCGGCGGATTGGAAGCAGGGTGAGGACGTCATCATCGTGCCGTCGCTGCAGGATCCCGAGGAGTTGAAAAAGAAGTTCCCGAAGGGATGGAAGGCGCTGCGCCCATATCTGCGCGTGACGCCACAGCCTGACAAATAAGCACTGCGAGACATCGTCAAGCTGCGTCCTGAGCGAAGCGCGAAGGAGAGCTCGATTGGCGAGATGACGATCAGAATTGAAGTACCCGGTCCTCCTCGCGAGGGCCGGGTATTTGTTCTCCGATAGGTCGAATTGCTAATTGAAAAATCGCGCAACAAACCCACTGCGAGATATCGTCGAGCGTGGTCCTGAGGCTCTGCGAGGGCCTCAAGTCGCACAACTTCCGCTGC
>JBGPMZ010000372.1:0-3890 GCA_041487255.1 Binataceae bacterium (SeqCode)
CTGGCGCGCCGTCAGCCGCTTCGGAGTCTCCACCACAATCTTGACCAGTTGATCGCCGCGACCGTAGCCGTGCAAATCGACGATGCCCTTGCCCTTGAGGCGCAGGACTTTGCCCGACTGTGTGCCGGCTGGAATCTTCAGCTTGACCTTGCCCTCGAGCGTCGGCACATCCACTTCCGAGCTGAGCGCCGCTTGCGGAAAGCTGATCGGCACCTCGATGATGACGTCGTTTTCCTGGCGTACGAACAGCGGATGTTCCTTGACGTGGATGACGACATACAGGTCGCCTGACGGTCCGCCCGCAAAGCCCGCCTCGCCCTCGCTGCGGAGCTTGAGGCGCGAGCCGTTGTCGACTCCCGCAGGAATCCGCACCGATAGCGTCTCCTGCTTGCGGATGCGGCCCTGGCCCTGACACTTCGCGCAGGGGTCGGTGATGATCGAACCCTCGCCGCGGCAATTGGCGCAGGTGGTCGCGATCGAAAAAAAGCCCTGCTGGGTGCGGACTTGGCCGGTGCCGCGGCAATTGGGACAGGTGCGCACGCTCGATGCGCCGCCCTTGGAGCGGCTGCCGTGGCATTCGTCACATTGCGTCAGACGCTGGAACTTGACGGACTTCTCGGCACCCTTGGCGGCTTCCTCGAAGTCGACCTCGAGGTCGTAGCGGAGGTCGTCGCCGCGGCGGGTGCGTGAACGCGTGCGCCCGCGGCCGGTGCCGAAGAAATCGCCGAAGATGTCGGAGAAAACTTCCTCGAAGCCCTGGCTGAAATCGAAACCGCCGAAGCCGCCCGGTCCGCCCGCCGCGCCCTGGAACGCCGCGTGACCGAAGCGGTCATACTGCGCGCGCTTCTCAGGATCGGAGAGGACCTGATAGGCCTCGTTGATCAGCTTGAAGTTGTCTTCGGCTTCTTTATTGCCGGGATTGCGATCGGGATGGTATTGAATCGCGAGTTTGCGGTAAGCCTTCTTAAGCTCGTCGTCGGTAGCCCCCCGCGTGACCGCTAACAATTCGTAGTAGTCGCGTTTTTTTTCAGCCGGCATTGAGGCAGCAATTCTAAACCAAGGCGGCGCGGGATGCCATTCAGTAGCTGATAAACACCGCGCGCCGCCGCTTATGTCCTACGGTTCTTTGACTTCCTTGAAGTCCGCATCGACCACATCTTCCTTGCCACCGCCGGGCTGCTCGCCGCCGCCGTTGGCGCCGCCCTGAGGACCGCCCGCCCCATCAGCACCCGGTTGCGCTCCGCCACCCTGCTGCGCCTCGCGAGTCTTGCTGTACATCGCTTCGGCCAGCTTGTGCGAGGCCTTTGAGAGCACTTCCGCTGCGGCATCCATCTCGGCCGGCTCCTTCGATTCGAGCTTCGCCTTGGCTGCCGTGAGCGCGTCTTCGATCGCCTTGCGACCGGCCTCGTCGAGTTGCGCGCCGTAGTCCTTGAGCGTCTTCTCGGTGGTGTAAATCAGGTTGTCGAGCTTGTTGCGCGATTCGGCCAGCGCGCGACGCTTCTTGTCCTCGTCCGCGTGCGCCTCGGCCTCGCGCACCATCCGCTTGATCTCCTCTTCGTTGAGACCCGAGGATGCGGTGATCTTGATCGATTGCTCCTTGTTGGTGCCGAGGTCCTTCGCATGGACATTCACGATGCCGTTGGCATCGATGTCGAAGGTGACTTCGACTTGCGGCAATCCGCGCGGAGCGGGCGGAATGCCGATCAGATCGAACTGACCGAGCAGCTTGTTGTCAGCCGCCATCTCACGCTCGCCCTGGAAGACGCGAATCGTCACCGCGGTCTGGCCATCCTGCGCGGTCGAAAAGACCTGGCTCTTCTTGGTCGGGATCGTGGTGTTCTTCTCGATGAGCTTGGTGAACACGCCGCCCAGGGTCTCGATGCCGAGGGACAGCGGCGTCACGTCGAGGAGTAGAACATCCTTGACCTCGCCCTTGAGCACGGCGGCCTGAATCGCGGCGCCGATGGCAACCACCTCATCAGGATTGACGCCCTTATGCCCTTCCTTGCCGAACAGGCGCTTCACGCGTTCCTGCACCGCGGGCATACGAGTCATTCCACCAACCAGCACGACCTCGTTGATGTCCGACGTCTTCATGCCGGCATCTTTCAATGCGGTGATGCATGGCGGATCGAGCCGGTCGAGCAGATCGGAGCATAGCGCCTCGAGCTTGGCGCGGCTCAGCTTCATGTTCAGATGCTTGGGTCCCGAGGCGTCGGCGGTAACGAACGGCAGGTTGACGTCGGTCTCGGTCACCGTCGAAAGCTCCATCTTGGCCTTTTCCGCGGCTTCCTTGAGACGCTGCAACGCCATCCGATCCTTGCGCAGATCGATGCCCTGATCCTTCCTGAATTCGTCGGCCAAATAATCGATGACCTTCTGATCGAAATCCTCACCGCCGAGGAAGGTGTCGCCGTTGGTCGATTTGACTTCGAAGACCCCGTCGCCGATTTCGAGGATCGTAACGTCGAAGGTGCCGCCGCCGAGGTCGAAGACCGCGATCTTCTCGTCCTTCTTCTTGTCGAGGCCGTACGCCAGCGATGCCGCCGTCGGCTCATTGATGATGCGCAGGACGTTCAGCCCCGCGATGCGGCCGGCATCCTTTGTGGCCTGACGCTGGCTGTCATTGAAGTAAGCGGGCACGGTGACCACGGCCTCGGTGACCTTCTCACCGAGATAGTCCTCGGCCGTCTGCTTCATCTTTTGCAGGATGAACGCGGAGATTTCCGGTGGGCTGTACTTCTTGCCGCGAACCTCGACCCATGCGGCGCCGTCGTCATTTTTGACGATTTTGTAGGGATAGACTTTCATCGCCTTCTGGACTTCGCCCTCGTCGTAGCGACGGCCCATCAGACGTTTGATCGCGAAGATCGTGTTCTCGGGATTGGTGATCGCTTGCCGGCGCGCGATTTGGCCGGTCAGGCGCTCGCTCGCCTCCGTGAATGCCACCACCGAGGGGGTGGTGCGACTACCTTCGGAGTTGGCGATTACGACCGGGTCGCCGCCCTCCATAACAGCCACGCAGCTGTTGGTAGTTCCTAGATCGATTCCAATTACTTTTGCCATTAACCCGGACCTCTGTTCTTAAGAAGTAAGCACGCTTTGTGATTTTTCAATGCGAAATGCTGTTAAATTCGCTCTATTCAGCCCTTCATTCCGAAGCGACGCCCTTGGAGACGACCACCCGCGCCGGACGCAACACCTTGTCATTTATCAGATAGCCGCGATGGAACTCGTCGACCACCGTATTCGGAGGATGGGTTGCATGCGCCACTTGATCGGCGGCCTCATGACGGTTGGGGTCGAACGGCTCCCCGACCGAAGCCATCGGGCGGACCCCGTTGGTCTTGAGAAAGTCCATCAAGGCGGCCAGCACCATCCGGACGCCCTCGACAATCGATTTGCCGTCAGGACTGCCCTTGGCGGCATCGACGGCGCGCTCCAGATTGTCGACGATTGGCAGCAGGTCGCGCAGGAGGTTTTCCCTCTGGAGCCTTACGGAATCCTCGCTCTGCTGGCGGATACGGCGGCGCGCGTTCTCATTCTCGGCCAGCGTGCGAAGGTACTTGTCTTTGAGCTCGGCAATTTCTTGGTCTTTCGGGTCGGCGCCGTCGCCGTCGTTCGAGGCCGGCTCACCCGGGTCCGGCGCTCCGGCTTCGAGGGTATTGCGAGCTTTGAAATGCGCGATTTCGCGATCTTTCGACTCGAGCTCCCGCGTAAGCTCCTGAACCTGCGCGTTGAGCCTGTCGAGTGCGCCCAAGACCTCGGCGGTTTCCTCGATGGAGAGCGGAGTGGGCCCTGTGATGTCGCCTCGACCGTGATACCTGGAATCAGCCGGGTTCGAATGAACCGCAGTATCTGGGGATGGAATTATCGGCTCGGAGTCGTCC
>JBGPMZ010000373.1:0-3876 GCA_041487255.1 Binataceae bacterium (SeqCode)
CCACGGTCGGCGGTCGGAGGCGACGGGATAAGCACCACAGTGAATTTCGCGTAGCCGGGTTTCACCGCCTCGATATGCATCGGGAGCGAGATTTCGCGCAGCACCGGAATCTTCTCGGTGATGGTGCCGGTGCGCGGAGGATCGAGCGCAAGCGTCGCGACCTCTGTGCCGACGAAGCGCACGACGATCGGCAACATCTTTCCGGTGCCGTCGTAGTGGGTGTGCCGCGCCTCGAAAATCGCGTCGCTCTTGAAGGCCTTGGACCCCGCGCGAATGAGGTAGCGGTTCTTGCTCAGCTCGCGCACCATCACCGATTCGCTCATCACGTAAATCCTTCCCACCTGCGGACGATGGAAGTACGGCATCAGCGGATTTATCCCGAGCCAGAACGGGATGATGACGTGCCTTCCCTCGGCCCAATCGGTCAGCCGCACCACCGCCTCGCTATCGTTGCTGCCGAGCTCGAACGCGCGCCCCTCGAAGTCATGGAGAATCTGCCGGCTGAGCTCATCGTCAGGGGCCGTATGGATCTCTCCAGTCGGCCCGAAGTCCATCGCCTTTTCCGGCGTGCATGCTGCGAATGTGATGACGATTGCGATCGCGGTGACAACGCGCGTGAGCAGCTTCATCCGGTCCGGTACCTCGCGTAACTCGCAGGGACGCCGCCGCCACCCAGGGTCCACTTCATCGGCAGCGAGACCTCGCGCAGGATGGGCATCTGGATCGCCTTGCCGTCCTCGGTCTTGAATTCGCGCATCCCCATAAACTGAATTACGGTCGGGAGAATTTTCCCGGCGCCGAGGTAGTGCGTACGGGTGGTCTGCAGGACGGTTTGGCGTTTGATGAGCGTGCTGCCGGCCTCGATCATCCATTCGCCGGGCGCATCGAGCGGCTTGATGAGGCGCGCCTCGCTGATGACGTAGTAGTCGCCTTCCTTAGGCTGCAGCACGCCGGGCACCATGACGTTCATGCCGAACCAGAACGGCAACTTGAGCCATTGATCTTTCGGCGAGTCGACTGGCCGCGCTAGCGCGACGGCAGCATTGTCACCGAGGATGAAACTTCGGCCGCGAAAATTTTCCTCGACTTGTCCCGCGCTCGCGAAGCGATTCGGTATGCCCGATACGACCACCGGCGGCGGCGTCTTCTGACATCCCGCAAACAGAACGGCAGCGAGCAGCATGGTCGGAATCGAGATTCGCGCCGGCGGTAGACGCATCAGCTAGGCGGCCTCTTTCATGTAGTGATTCGCGATCTCGCTCCCGACCAGCTCGACCTGCCGCGCCCACGCATCGGGGGTGGCGATGGGCCATAGCACGAACTTGTCGAGCCCGTGACCGACATATTCAGACACGCGCCCGATGACGTCCTCGGCGGTGCCATAGACCGTGCGCTCGAGGAACTGCTCGGCGCCGCGGCCCAGCGCCTTCAGCATAGGCTCCATTTCATCGAGCGCCTTCTGACGCGACGTCGCGATGCGGCATAACAGGATAAGACCCGATTCGATGTGGGCGTCGGCGCGTCCGAACTCGACCGCGTATTTGCGAATCGAGGTCATGCTCTTCGCGTATTCGTCGGGGGTCTGGAACGAGGCGAAAAATCCGTCGCCCATCTTCGCCGTCCGCTTGAGCGCCGCTTCCGACTTGCCACCCACCCAGATGTCCATGGTGCCGAAGTCGTTGTTGGTGCGCGCGGTCGGCCGCGGCTCGATGGTGACATTGTCGAAGTTGAAGAAGCGTCCGTGGTAGCTGGCGTTCTTCTCGCGCCATACAGTGCGCAAAACCTCGATACCCTCCTCCAGCCGCTTGCCGCGTCCCTCGGTCGGAATTCCGCACGCGGCGTAGTCGGCGAGGTTCGCGCCGGTTCCAACCGCCATCACCATCCGCCCCTTGGAGAGGTAATCGAGCGATGCGAATGCTTTCGCGACCAGCAGCGGATGGCGCAGGTTGAGCAGCAAGACGCTCGGTCCAAGCTTCATGCGCGAGGTGCGCGAGGCCAGCAGGGAGAGCGTCGCTATGACGTCGAGCTCCGGCGAGGGCGCGAGCAGATGGTCCGAGAGCCAGAACGAATCGAGCCCCCAATCCTCGGCGCGTTCGGCAACTTTGACAATAGTTTCCGCCGAGGGCATCCCGAGGCGCCACAATCCGAACCCGATCCCGACTTTTATTTGCTTCATGGTCACGCTCCCAAAGTTTGCCTATCCAGCCGCATGATATTAGCATTGCTTTCCACCTTCATGGCTTATAGCGCCGCCAACGGTCGCAATGGCTCAAAAGCGAAGCCCGTCACCCTCACCATACTAGGAACCGGGGACGCCTTCGCTAGCGGCGGCCGGGCGCAGGCCGGATACCTGCTGGAGGCGGGCGGCAAACGAATCCTGCTGGAAGCGGGACCCGGCCTGCTAATGGAAATGAAGCGCCACGGCATCGAGGCCGACTCGCTCGATGCGATCGTCATAAGCCATTTGCACGGCGACCATTTCGGCGGACTGCCGTTTCTGTTTCTCGAATACATGTGGGAGCGCCCGCGCAAGCATCCGCTGATAATCGCGGGACCGAAGAATCTCGAGAAGCGCACCTGGATCCTGATGCGCACCATGTTCTCGCGCTTCAACATCAAGTCGCTGCGCACCAAGGTAAAGTGGCTGGTGCTGGAGCCCGGCAAGCGCGTGAAGCTCGCGGGCGTGAAGCTCAGCTCCATCCGCAGTCCGCATACCAAGCCGGACGTATCGCTCTCGGTAAAGATCGCGGCGAACGGAAAAACTTTCGTCTTCTCGGGTGATACCGGGTGGAACGACGAGCTGGTGGATTTCAGCGCGGGCGCGAATCTGCTGCTGTGCGAATGCACCTATTTCGAATCCGATCACCTCCGCTTCCACATGAACTATCCGGAGCTGCGGCGCAATCTCGATCGCTTCGACGTGAAGCGGATGGTGCTGACTCACCTCGGCCGCGAGACCATCAATCATACGCGCGAAATCGAAATCGAGATGGGCTTCGACGGCATGAAGCTGGAGATCTGAAATCCCTCCATTGGCAGCTAAAACAAGGAATTAGTTCGATGGGAATCGCTGACGGCAAACGCGCGCTGGTAATCGGCGTCGCCAACGATCACAGCCTCGCATGGTCGATCACGCAGGAATTGCACAAGCAGGGCGCGCAAATCGCTTTGACCTACCAGGGCGAGGCGCTCAAGAAGCGGGTCGAGCCGCTGGCGGAGCAGGCCCGCGCGAGCATCATCGGCGAGCTGGATGTCACCGTCGATGAGCAAATCGAATCGACGATGGCGAAAGTAAAAAGCCTGTGGGGCGGCCTCGATATGTTAGTTCATGCGGTTGCGTTCGCGGAGCGCGAGGACCTGCGCGATCGCTTCCTGAACGTGAGCCGCAAGAACTTCGCGCGTGCGCTCGAGATCAGCGCCTACTCGTTGGTGGCGCTCGCGCGCGCCGCCGAGCCGTTGATGGAGCCCAACGGAGGTTCCATCCTCACGCTTACCTACCTCGGCGCGGTCCGCGCGATCCCGAATTACAACGTCATGGGGGTCGCCAAGGCCGCTCTGGAGGCCTGCGTGCGCTACCTCGCCGCCGACCTCGGACCGAAGAATATCCGCGTCAATGCGATCAGCGCCGGCCCGGCGCGGACGCTCTCGTCCTCGGCGATTCGCGATTTTCATTCGATGGCGCATGAGGTCGAGCAGCGCGCGCCCTTGCGTCGTGCGATGAAGAACGAGGAAGTCGGCGGGATGGCGGCCGCGTTGCTAAGCGACCTCGGCAGCGGCGTCACCGGGCAGACGGTATACGTGGACGTTGGTTATAGTATCGTCGGCGTGTGACATTCCCCTTGATCCGGTGATGTCATCAGCCGAGATCCACGGAGG
>JBGPMZ010000374.1:0-3870 GCA_041487255.1 Binataceae bacterium (SeqCode)
AACACTATCCCGGAAAGCGAGATGACGGCGACCTCGGTGGTGCCGCCGCCGATATCGACGATCATGTTGCCGACCGGCTCGGTAATGGGGAGTCCGGCGCCGATCGCGGCCGCCATCGGCTCTTCGATCAGGTAGACCGCACGCGCGCCAGCCGATTCCGCGGATTCGCGGACCGCGCGCTTCTCGACCGCGGTGATGCCGAACGGGACGCATATGACGATACGGGGACGCGGGCGCACGAGGGTCTTCCCGCTATGAATTTTCTGGATGAAGTAGCTGAGCATGTTCTCGGTGATCTCGAAGTCGGCGATGACGCCGTCTTTGAGCGGCCGTATCGCTACGATCGAGCCGGGCGTGCGGCCGAGCATTTTTTTGGCATCGGCGCCGATGGCGAGCACGCGGCGCCCGCCTCGCGAGTCCTTCTGAACGGCGACTACCGACGGCTCGTTACAAACGATGCCCTCGCCTTTGACATAGATGAGAGTGTTGGCGGTGCCGAGATCGATTGCGAGATCGTTGGAAAACCATCCGAAAATAGCGTTCAGGACCACATCGGCACCCCTTGCCTGCCAGTTTCAGGCGTGGAGAACATGACTAATCAATAGAGAGGCGCGAACAACTTCGGAAGGCCAATCCCAAGCGTCAAGCAAAAGACGCGCCCCGCCCAAATTCATCCGCCCACAGGTTACAGACTACTATGAGAACAGGCAAGTAAACGGCCTGTTTGGCGTTGAAAATAACCTCAAGTATGATTGGTGCCCAATGTTAGATCGGATGCGTAGCTGGGGTCGCTCGACAGCCGTCAAGGTGCTGTTCGGCGTGCTGATGATAGCGTTTGCGTTTTGGGGGGTCGGCACCGGCCTCGCGATGCGGGTTCATCCGATCGCCACCGTCAACGGCAGCCGGATTCTTGCCGGCGAACTCGATACCCAGGGCGAGCAGATAAAACGCACGCTGACGCAGATCTATGGCGCCAATGCGCAACAACTCCTGCGCAACATTAATCTTCGCCAGGAAGCACTCAACCAGATCATCGACCTGCGCCTGATCGCCGATGAAGCGCGCCATCTCGGGATTCGCGTCACTGATGAAACCCTGGCTCGTTCGATTGCCGCAGACCCCAAGTTCCAGGAGGGAGGAAGCTTCGATCCCGCGAAGTATGAACAGATCCTGCAGGCCAACGATCTGCTGCCGAGTGACTATGAAAGCTCGATGCGCAGCGGGCTGATGCGCGAGGCGCTACAGCAGATGGTTTTTCAGGGAGTGCAGGTGAGTGACGCCGATGCGCGCCATGCGTATGACCTGCGCGATGAAAAGGTGAAGCTCGCCTATCTGCAGATTCCGTATCAGGGATTCGCCGCGAAAATTTCTCCCACCCCGAAGCAGGTCGAGGACTACTACAATTCGCACAAGGGCGAGTTCCGCGAGCCCGAGCGCATCAAGCTCGCGTATATCCACTACGACTCCGCGATCCTCGGCGGAAAAGTCACCCCTCCGGACAAGGAAATCGAAGATTACTACAAGAGCAATCTGAAAAGGCTTTACACCCATCCTGATGAGGTGCATGCGCGCCACATTCTGATCGAGGTGCCATCCGGCGCGACGGCGGAGCAGAAAGCAAAGGCCAAGGCCAAAGCCGAGGACATCATGAAGCAACTGCGCAAGGGCGCAGACTTTGTGAAGCTCGCCAAGGCGGAGTCGCAGGATCCTTCGACCCGCGCGGACGGCGGCGACCTCGGTAACTTCGGGCGCGGCCAGATGATCAAACCATTTGAAGATGCGGTCTTCTCGATGAAGCCCGGCGAGCTGCGGCTGGTGGAAACCAAGTTCGGGTTTCACGCCGTAAAGCTGGATGCCTCGAACCCTGCGCATGTCGACAAGATGCAGGACGTGCGTCCGAAGATCATCGAGGCGTTGCGCGTTGACGCCGGTGGGCGAGCGGCGCGCCAGGCACTCGACGAAGATCTCTCTTCCGCGACGGGAGCAGGCACCCTGCCGGATCTCGCGAAAAAGCGTGGCCTCGAGGCTATCGAAACGCCGATGTTCTCGAGCGCCGATGCGGCCGGCGTGGTGCACGATCAAAAGCTGATCGAGGCGGCCTTCAAACTCGACGTGGGCCAGGTCCGCGCGGTATCGGCCGAGAAGAAGGGTGGGCCACCTTATTTGCTGAAACTGGTGGCACGCGAGCCTGAACATGTGCCGCCACTGAAAGATATCGAAGCAAAGGTCCGCGCCGCCTACATCCGCGCAACCGCGGAGGCGCAGGCGCGAGCCAGGGCGCAGGATCTGCTCAAGCAGATCAAGACCGCTGATGACTTCGAAAAAATCGCCCAGGCGAACAACCTGACGATTCATCGAACCGATGCGTTCCTGCGCTCCAGCGAATCGGTACCGGAAATCGGATCTTTTCCCGAGGTGACTGAGGCCGCGGGTGTCGTCGCGAAGATTCCGGGCGTTATCGATCGGGTGATGCAAAACAAGGGTGACGCCTACGTCTTCGAAGTGACCGACCGCAGCGCTCCCAGCGCCGAGGATTGGAAAACCGCGCAAACCGACTTCACCCCGGAGTTCGTCCAGCAGCGTCGCGGCGAAGCCTGGACTCGCTTCATCGAAGCGCTAAAATCGCGCGCCAAGATCACGGTCGATACGAGCCAGTTCGCCCAAGGCGGGCCTGCCTCGGGACCGGGACCATTTGACGATTGACCATGAGTCCGCAGGACGAGCCTCCCTCACGGCCGAAGGTCGATACTTCCGATTTCTTCTTCAACGGCTCCGGCCTGAGCGCACTACTCATCCACGGCCTGACCGGCACGCCTTACGAGATGCGCTATCTCGGCGAGCGCCTTGCCGCGCAAGGAATCAGGGTGCGCGGCGTGCGCCTGGCGGGCCATGCCTCGGCGCCTGAGGATCTCGGCAAGACGACGCAGGAGAACTGGTACGAGAGCGTTGTGCGCGGCTTCGAGGAACTGCGCGCTTATGGCGATCCCAACATAGTGGTCGGGTTGTCATGCGGGGCGGCGCTGGCGGCGCGGCTCGCCGCGGATCAGTCCGAAGCGGTGTCGGGCCTGGTGATGCTGGCGCCGGCGTTCTTTCTGCCGTGGCGGCAGACGCTCATGCTCAATGCCGTAAGGCGGTTTGGTCCGATCGTCAGCAGCCTCTATCTGCACAACGATCGCGGCTCCGATATCCACGATCAAAGCGCGGCCCTCATTCACCCGACCTGCACGCTGATGCCGCTGAGTGCGCCGATCGAGTTGCTGAAGCTATCGTCGATCGTGCGCGCGCGATTGGGCCGCATCAAGCAGCCGGTGCTGATCATGCACAGCATCAACGATCACACCTGTCCCGCGCAAAAGAATGTCGGCTACGTGATGCAGCATCTTGGCAGCGCGCAGAAGCGCGCGGTGATGCTCGACCAGAGCTTTCACGTGATCACGGTCGACAGTGACAAGGATCGCATTGTGTCGGAGGTGTTGGGCTTCGCCAGTCAGTTCCGCACCCCCGAGCGCCGCACTGTTAACGCCTAGCAAGCGCCGACGACCGTTGACATTCTTCGCTGCCCTACAACGTTCAGCGTGCTGTAATGTTCTGTCCCTAACCCCTTTCCGAACAACAAACTAAATCAACTGCTCTGCTTCGCGAGGTCGTAATACTCCTCCATCAGGTACTTCACGTCGGGACGATTGAGCACCTCGATGAAGCAAATCTCGCCCACGGCGTTGAGGTCGACGATCAGCATCCCTTCCATTGCAGGCAGCTCGACGTGATTGTGAACCTTGACCTCGCTGGCGGTCGCGAAGCTCGAGCAATTCTCATCGCCACAGTCACAAACTGATTCGATGCGCAATTTGGGAAGCTGCTCGACCAGCG
>JBGPMZ010000375.1:0-3866 GCA_041487255.1 Binataceae bacterium (SeqCode)
GATGTCCTGCTCATCCCACTTCTTGAGCATCTCGGGTTCCCGCTTGGGCAGATTCGCCTTCATCGGGAAATCGGTTTTGGGAAGTTGCAGCGTGGCTTTGTAATCGGTTTCCGGCACTGAATACTCGTGTGATGCGGCGCTCGATGCCGCCGCGTCCTTTCGATGATGTCGAAGCGATCAGATTAACTTAGCTGTATCGTCCGCGCGAGTGCGTTGTCGTGCTTAAACCATAGAACGGTTCTTGTCCGGGATCGCGTTCGAGGTGAAGCGCTCTTACCGACGAACATTTACGGTTTTGGTGGGTTTGGCGCCGGTGGTGGCGTCACGACTTTACTCAACGAAACAGTTCCATTGACCGGATCGACTATAAGACACCGGCTGAACGTGCGGAGAAACTCCATTCCAACCAGCGCTGTGCCGCTCGACCATTCGATAATCATGATCCCGTCGGCAACATCGCCATCAAAATGAAGAGTTCCCAGACAGTACAACTTGTCTTGGGTGCTTCCGTCGGCCAATGTGACAGACACCGTGCCGCGAAGCATCAAGCCGATTGGGAAGGCCTGGGAGATCGGAAGCGACAGAAATCCATCGAATCCGGTATCGATGAGCGCGGTTACCGGCTTCTTCCAACCGAGAGGATTGGAAACTTCGATGTCTACGGTCGGTCGCCCGTCGCCATCGAAGTAGGGATTTGGCGGCATGCGGGCGTGATTAGCTCACATGATAGACTGCTGGTGACCCAATCTTGATTAAGTGTATAAAACCGCCGCCGACCACGCCTTGTGCCTTTTGAACGGCTTTTTCAGGACTTCGATCCACAAAAGCCTTGCCGGAATCAACGTCAATCGCAACAAACTGACCCAGGTACCTTTCTTCGTACTCTTTTTGGTACAGAGCCTGATAGATTTTTTTGCCCTTGCCCGCGATCTCTTCGGGTGACAACGCCATGCAGGAACAATTGCAGAATGCCGAACAGGGCGCAAATAACTACCATTTCGGCTCGCTGGCTGTTTCCCGCGCTGGCCTTCAGCCGATGCTGACGCTGGCGCCGATCATCCGAAGGCCCAAGCGGGACGCGACGCGCTGCGATGAGCGGTTGGACCGAGACGTGCTGTAGAACAGCGCGCGACTGCCGAGGCTCGGCATCGAGGACCAACTCGCCGTCACCGCGGCCGCGAATCCGTGCGAACGAAATTTCGGGAACGTATAGACCCCGATTTCCGCGCCCTTGTCGCCGAGGCGAGCCGCGAAGGCGATCGCCGCGACCTCTTCGCCTTCGATGGCGACGCACCATGGCTCCCACAGATCGCCAATCCCCTTGAAACCCGCGTCGAGCATGGGCTGAGGCATTCCGCGCGCTGCGAATCGTATTCGCATCTGATGACCCTCGACCGAATCGCCGCGCACGATGTTTGCCGCATGTTCGTACTTCATATGGTTGGGAAGCCGGTAGATCACGCCCGTCCCAACATTCAGCGGAGTCCTCGAAGCAGGCCCGGTCGCGAACGGCGGGTTGTTAGACAAAACATCGAGCAGCTTTCCTATACATTGAGGCAGCACCCACGGATCGCTCCATGAAGGTTCGTTCGCGCTGATGGCGACCAACTGCTCCGCGATCTGTTCATCAACGTCGTGGCGGACGCATGAGACGTTGCCTTGAGGGCATCCACCGAAATAGAGACGCGGGCCGACCGAACAATCGGGATCGCTCTGCCGCTCGATGCGCCCCGAGCTGGACATCACAAACATCGTCGCGACATCTATATGGAGGAGCCGCAGATCAGCAGCCTCCGCGCCATCGGCAACCGGGTCGTTCATTTTGCGCGCCACTACTTCGTTCATACTCCATCGCGACGCGCATTTGAAAAGCGGCAACGAGGGCCATATCATTCGAGCTTCTACAACTATGGCACTCAAAAAAGTTACCTACTTCGATAAGCCCGGCGCGGTGCCTCGTCCCGAGGACGATGACGCGCAGGCCAAGCCCAACGTCTACGGCGTGCGATGGGTCAATCCCGAGACCTTCGAAACCATCCGCGTTCGCGGCGGTGCGCGCACCGGTCCGCATGGCGAGGTCTTGCAAACGGTCGAGCCGACTTTGGACCTGAGCGCCTTCGCGATGCGCAACCTCGACAAGAATGCGCCTCCGCCGAAGAAATGAGCGTATCGGGAAAGTGCTGGTCGCCGCACTTACCTTTCCTTGTCATTCTGAAGCAAGCGGAGCGAAGCTGAAGAACCTCGGAAGAGGTGCGGCGTCGTATGTCACTTCAGCATTCGCATGGCGCTGCCTTCCGGCGATGGCTGTGGCACGCAGATGCTCACTCGCATGCTGAAGTGTCATTCAGTCGTTAGGCGCATCCGAGGTTCTTCGGCGGCGCTTCGCTTGCCTCAGAATGACAGCGTAAGAACGAGGCGCGGCTCGGGATGACGCAACTTTCACCAAGCGCGCTAGCGGGTCTGCGAGTGCTGGACCTCAGCACGCATCGAGCGCATCTATGCGCACGCCTTCTGGCGGACATGGGCGCCGACGTCATCAAGGTCGAACCACCCAGCGGCGATGACGCACGCCGCATCGGTCCATTCTATAATGACCTGCCGCATCATGACCGCAGCCTGTGGTTCTGGTTCTACAACCTCAACAAGCGATCGCTGACGCTCGACCTAACCCATCCGCGAGGCCGCGATTTGGCGCTCGCGCTCGCGCGCTCCGCCGATGTGGTCATCGAGAGCTTCGCGCCCGGTGAGATCGCGAAGTTGGGCCTCGGATGGGAGCAGCTTCATCGCACGAATCCCGCGCTGATCCTTCTTTCGATTGCGCCGTTCGGGCAGACCGGCCCCTATCGCGATTTCGAGGCTGATGACACCGTCATTACCGCTCTATCGGGCATGCTCTATGTCAACGGCTCACCGGGGCGTGCTCCGGTGCGGCCGCTCGGGTTGCAGGCGTATCATTCGTCGGCGTATTACGGGGCGATCGCCGCGCTGACTGCGCTGCTGGGGCGCGATTTTTCAGGCGAGGGTCAGTGGATTGACTTGAGCATGCAGGAGGCCACGGCCTCGGCGGTTGAGCACGTCGCCGGAAGTTACTTCGGCCAGAACCAGGTCGAGCCGCGTCGAGGCACGCTGCACTGGAGCCGTTTTTTCCGCGTCGGCAAATGCCGCGACGGCTACATCATGCATTGCACGCTGGGCGATTGGACCTCGCTCATCGAATGGATCAACGGCGACGGCAAGGCGCAGGACCTCGTCGACCCGAAGTGGAACGATGTGATGTACCGCTCGATCCACGCGGAGCATCTGTTCGACGTGCTCGACGCATGGGTTGCGAATTACAATCGCGACGAGTTGCTGGAGCGCGCGCAGTTGCTGCGCCAGCCCTATGCGATCGTGCACCCGCCCGAGGCATTGCTCGACGACGAGCAACTCGACGCGCGCGGATTTTTCGCCGAAGTCGAGCATCCGGAACTCGGCCGCAGCTTTCTCTACCCGGGCGCGCCGTATCTTTTTAATGGCACTCCGTGGCGCGTGTATCGGCGTCCGCCGCTGCTCGGTGAGCATACCGGCGAGATCCTCCGCGATGAATTGCAGATCGATCTTGATGAGATGGCGGCACTTCGCGCCGAGGGCATCATCTGATGGCGGCCAATCGATTGCCCCTTGCCGGCGTCCGCGTGCTCGATTTCACCTGGGTGGTCGCGGGCCCGGTCGCGACCCGAATCCTGGCGGATCAGGGCGCCGAGGTGGTGAAGGTCGAGCGCAAGGTGCCGCCGCAGCTCGGCGATCGCAAGCGCGGGCTTCTTTGCGATCTCCATCGCGACAAATTGTCGGTCGCGATCAACATGGCGCATCCGGACGGTCTCGAA
>JBGPMZ010000376.1:0-3861 GCA_041487255.1 Binataceae bacterium (SeqCode)
CTTTGGCGGAGAAGGGAGAGAGTCGAACTCTCCGGCAACCGCAATGGCTGCCAAGCCGGTTTTGAAGACCGGTCGCGGCACCGGCCGCGTTCCTCCTCCAGCCTTATTTATCGCGTACTCACGGCGATCTGCTCAACCACTTGATCGACAGAATCCCGATTGGTGCGTCATCAGCGCCATCTACCGACAACGAAGCGCCGCCACGTTTTCGATTTGCTTTACAAATCAAAGTGCTCGCGGAGATTAAGGATTCTTCGCAAAGGACTGGTGCTGACTCCGATCGCGCCACCAACGCCGCACATTTCGCGACAGCATCACTGGAAGATTCGATCGACTGCTCGTCCTGCTTCGATCTCTTCGCTCCTCCGACAACGCTGCAACTGGCACGTGGCGTGCTGTACCGAATTGAAAACCCAAGGGAGACATTCAGCATGCAAGATCAAGCATTCTTCAAAGATGTGATGGGGCGCCTCGAGTGTGACCTGCGGCGCGCCGAGGGGCTCACCTTCGCGGTCTTCCAGGAACTGCGCGATCGCATCACACCGCAGGAAGCGCTGCATGTCGCCGCGCAACTTCCTAAGCGCCTCAAGATGATGTGGATGTCGCTGGAGTTCCCCGATCGCAAGGTCCATCGCGTCGGCGGCGAGCAGTTCATCTGGGAAGTGCGCCGGATGGCCGGCCTCGCGGACGATGCGGAGGCGGAACGCGCGGTATCGGCTGTTTTCGCAGGATTGCAGAAGTTGCTCGGCAGCCCGACCGGCCAGGAAGGCGAGGCGTGGGATGTGATGAGCCAGCTTCCCAAGGATCTGAAAAAGCTGTGGGCCGACGCGCAGCGTCAGCGTCCGAGCGTGAACTCATCGGGGGTCTGAACGACCTCGCTGAAGGAGAAACCCATGGCGAACGAACATGCGATCGGCGAACAGCAAGTCAGGATTCCTTCCGATGCGATCCTACTCGAAGGCACGCTAACTGTACCGGAAGGCGCTAAAGGAATCGTGCTGTTCGCGCATGGAAGCGGGAGCAGCCGGCTCAGTCCGCGCAATACCTACGTCGCGAGGGCGCTGCAGAAAGCGGGCCTCGGCACCTTACTTTTCGATCTTCTCACCGACGATGAAGCCGCCGATCGTGAGAATGTTTTCGACATCGATTTTCTCGGCCATCGCCTCGTCGACGCGACCAGATGGCTCCGTTCACGAGCCGGCTATGCGAAGTATCCGATTGGGTACTTCGGCGCGAGCACCGGCGCCGCCGCCGCGCTGGTGGCCGCGGCGCGCGATTCCTCGATCGAGGCGGTCGTCTCGCGCGGAGGCCGCCCGGACCTCGCGATGAAAGCTCTTCAGCGGGTCAAAGCGCCCACGCTCCTCGTCGTGGGCGGCGACGATAGGGCCGTCATTGAAATGAACCAGGAGGCGTTCGAACGACTGGGATGCGAGAAAGCGCTGAAGATTGTGCCGGGCGCCACGCATCTGTTCGAAGAGCCCGGAACTCTCGAGGAGGTTGTGAGATTGGCGCGCGACTGGTTTGCGAAACATCTGACCAGTCACGGCGCGGAAGACGATGCGCCGGACGATTGCCCGCACGACGACAAGGACATCGTGTTCGATGACCGGGCCGACGCCGGCCGCAAACTCGCTGCGCGATTGCTGAAGTACAAGGATCAGAGTCCGGTGGTGCTGGGCGTACCACGCGGCGGCGTACCCGTTGCCTTCGAGGTCGCTCGCGCGCTCAACGCACCGCTCGACGTAATTATCGTTCGCAAGTTAGGCGCGCCCGGGCAACCGGAGTTGGGTGTCGGCGCGGTGGTGGACGGCGATCATCCCGAGACGATTCTTAATCGCGAAGTGGTGAGTGCGCTGCGAGTCTCGCGCGATTATCTGGAGCGCGAGATTCACAACCAACTGAAGGAAATCCATCGCAGGAACCAGGTCTACCGCAGCGGGCGTGCGCGCATCGAACTTAAGGATCGCACCGTGATCGTCGTGGATGATGGAATCGCGACCGGGGGATCGATTCGCGCCGCGCTGCGCGGAATCCGCCACCAGGGGCCGAAGAAGGTGGTCCTCGCGGTGCCGGTCGGACCCGCCGACACCATCGATTCGCTCCGCGATGAGGTCGACGAAATCGTTTGCATGAGTACGCCGCCGATGTTCTTTGGGATCGGCGAATTCTACCGCGATTTCCATCAGTTGGCGGATGCCGAAGTTATTCGCTTGCTCGAGCTAGCGCGGCAGGAGCAGCCGGGCGCTGAGCCTCGGCACTAGTCCGCATCGCCGCGCACGAACATAGGTCCGCGGCAAGAGGTTTCTCAATTCGTCTGTAACAGAGCGGTATGTTGGGTCTTCTGGATTGACTGCAGGTAAGCGATCAGGGCGGCGACACGCGGTGTGACCTGTTTCGAATTGCCTTTGCCTTCCGGAAATTCCCACACCTTGTCGCCCCAGACCGGCATCTCGCGCGGTCCATGCGCGATCACATCCGCGCGGCCGTCAATAAAGCGGGCGATTTGATCTTGCGGAAGCGGGTCTCCGTATCGAGCCGAAAGAACGCGAAGGTCGGGAGCCCTGGTCGTCAGCGCGGGCGCTGCAGGGCCGTTCCCATCAGCCTTGACGCCATGGCATGCGGCGCAGTTTCGCATGTACAGGGCTCTTCCTTCCCCGACTTCATCGGCGCTGGAAATTGGAGCCGCCCCGAGCAGAACCAACCCGAGCAGGGGAATCATCCACCTTGTCATAATTCAAATCGTCCTTCGGTACGGCGAGTGCGGGTACGCGTTGAGAGATTGGTTCGTGGAAACCTCACGCATCATCCTTTCATGCTTCAATGGCCACTGGTCAAGCTCGCTGACTTGACTGACTAGACGCGAGCTTGAAGGATTTCGTTAGCCGCGCCGCGGCCCGATTCCATCGCCGCCTGAGCTAGTCCGCGGAAGAGCAGGGGGCCGAGATGCTCGCCGGCAAAATGGAGCCGGCCCTCAGCCCGTCGCAGATGGGGCAGGCATCTTGAGATTTGTCCGGGCTTGAAGTACGCGAACGCGCCCGGCGAGTACGCATCTTCATCCCAGCACTTGAACACCGCCGATTCGAAGTTGTCGCGGATTGCGGGAAACACGTGCTGCACACTCTCCAGTGTAGACAGCAACCGCGCTTCGTCGCCGAGGCCCGCGAATCGGCGCGCGCGATCTCCGGTCATGAAGCATTGCAGAAGCCCGCGCCCGGAATGATGTGCCGGGGCGGCATCCCACATGAAGGTGATTGGGAGATCGGTAAACGCATAGCCGGAGAGACCTTCGTCGATCCAGAAGCGGCGACGGCATTGGACAAAGGCGCGCGACACCGATGCGTACCCCAGTTCGTGAATTCCGATTCGCTTCTCCGCGGTGAGGATCGGATCGAACCGGATTCCCGCCACCCGCGCCGGCGGCAGCGCGATGACGACGTGATCGGCCGCGAGGGTCTGCGCAATCGGCCCACGTGTGTAGTGGACAGTGACGCCACGCTGATCCTGTTCGATAGATTCCACCATCGCGTTGTAGTGCACCCGAGGGCCGAGCTCCGACGCGAACGCCATCGGCAAGAGATCGTTGCCACCCTCGATCGAGTAGCGCGCCTCGGTGAAAGTGCTGTAGGCAGCGACCTGCGTGAGGACGTCGAGCGCCGAGCGCCGGTGAAGATCCTCGCCGACGACGTCCCAATCGAGAATTGAAAGGAGTTCCGCGGCGTCGCGCGTCGCACCGAGGTCAGTCATGAAATCCGCATACGACAACCGATCGTATTTTTCGATCGTCGCGGCGTCTTCCGTTCCGCCGCCGAACGCCTCGGCTATCTCATCCGCCGCCGGCTTCAAATATCTGCTGCGCATTCC
>JBGPMZ010000377.1:0-3853 GCA_041487255.1 Binataceae bacterium (SeqCode)
AATCGCACCAGCCAGCGGTCGCAGTCGACCTCGGCGATTCCCACCAACTCGCCGGCCAAAGCTTCGCTGAGATAGACCAGTTCGCCCTGCCAGCGCAGCGCGCCGTCGCCGCGCACCGGGCTTCCCACCGGCGTCCAGAAATGCCGCACGATGAATGATCCTGGATGACCGAAGTGGAAAGCCGCTCCTTCAAATAGATGATGGTGTGCGACTCGATGTCCATCATGTAGCCGAGACAAAACCGCGCTTCGTCATCGAGGCGCGGACCGGGGTCGGACCAATCGAACGAATCGGGGCGCGTGGCTCCAGAGTTGCGCAGATACCTTCCGAGGTTAAAGTGATCGTCGCGAATGCTGGGTTCGTTCATCGGTGTTTCGACGGGGAGGTGTCCTCAAATACTCCTTCATCACCACATACGGCTGCACTCATCTTTCGGATTGGCCCTCAATTATTCCCGGTCGGGCGATCCTTTCAGGTACATCGCTCCGGTCGGTTTCAATACTCCGCCGGCCGGTTCGAGGGTCACCGCGGCCGCTATCACGCGATCGCCGACGGGCGGCGCATCCACCTTCACGATTACTTCCTTGTCCGGCTCTGCTGTGAAGGTTCCCGCCGCCACCGGACCCCTTTGTTTGGTTATCCACCAAAGCTCGTAGGTCTTTCCCGCTGGTGGCGCTTCGAGGCCGCTCGCGCGCAGCACTGCCTCGCGCGAGGATTTGCTAACTGCAAGCAGCGCATTGGCGCCCGGCGCGGGCGCCAGCGGTGCGAGCCTGGTCACCCTCAAATCGGGGGCGTCGAGGACGTGTTCGAGCCGGATCCGGTCTGAAAGAACTCTCGAAAGCGCATCTATCCGCTGTTCCTGGTACTGAACGTCGGATTGGAGCGTATTGAAGCGGTTTTGCAGATACACCAGTTTGTCGCCGCGGTCATAGTAGGCGCGCTGGAGATCCATCAGACGCGAAGTTACCGCCGTACCGTATATCGCCAGCACAATGGTGGCTGCGATCGCGATTCTCGGAACCAGGCGCCGCGATCCGCCGCGCCGCGACGGTTCCACGAGCCGGCTCGGAGCGCGATCCGATACATTCGCCGCAGCTCGCGTCGGCGCGGCGAGGCGCGCTTCGAGCTTGCGCGTCACGCGATCCTCGATTGCGGGCGCATCGACCGCGAGCGCCATCATTGCGATTGCATGCTCGAATTCGCGCAACTCGGCCTCGCACTCCGGACATCCCGCGAGATGCTCGCGCAGGCTCGCCGCCTCCTCGGGTTCGAGGCGTTGTAGCGCGGCGAGTGGCAGCAGGGCTTTGAGTTCGTCGTGCGTCATGACGTTATCGCAGCCGCCTCAGCGCGTCGCGTAGTGTGATGAGTGCGGTTCGCATTCGCGTTTTCACGGTGCCGAGCGGGATGCCGACCCGATTGGCGATTTCCGTTTGGGTCAGATCCGAATAGTACGCGAGTTCGAGGAGCTCGCGTTGGCGCGGTTCCAGTTCGCCGACCGCCTGCTTGACGATTCTGGCGCGCTCGGCGGTTTCCAGTTCGCTGAGCGCATCGGTCACCGGCGCCGGATCCGGCTGAGGATTTTCCGGCGGACGCCGTGCGCGTACGGCCCTGAATCTATCGATGGCGCGGCTTCTCCCGAGCATTACCAGCCACGCACTCACCGAACTGCGG
The DNA here is from genome assembly GCA_041487255.1 of Binataceae bacterium (SeqCode). Classification (GTDB taxonomy): domain Bacteria; phylum Desulfobacterota; class Binatia; order Binatales; family Binataceae; genus DATGKG01. Next base: position 1,672 of record JBGPMZ010000377.1, read on the forward strand.
CTGGGATCGAACGTGGCGGCCTCGCGCCACGCCTGCCAGAGCGCGTCGGCGGCGATCTCCTCGGCGTCCGATTCGTCCTGGACGAAGCGGTAGGCGATCGCCCCCAGCATGCGGGCGTAGCGGGCGCTGAGCGCGCGCAGCGCATCGGCATCGCCGTTCGCCATGGCTGCTACCAGCGCGCGGTCGGGGGTCTTATGTTCGGTCGGGTTGGCCACGCCACATCCTAGGTACGATGCGGAGTGGTAGTCGGATTTCGCGCGCGAGACAATGATTCAGGAGGGTAGGGGTGCGGTCTCAGTTTCGAGTTTTTCCAGTTCGGCGTATAGGCGTTCGATGTCGCGTTCAAGCTGTTGATAGCGCCCGATCAGATCGTCTGCGTCTTTGCGCTTCAGGTAGAAATTAGGATCGTTCATCTCGCTCGCGAGACCCGCGCGCTCGGTTTCCTTTCCTTCGATGCCGGCTTCGAGCTGTTGGCGGCGCTTCTGGCTCTGATCGCGACGTCGCTTGGCCTCGCGGTCGTCGCCGCGCTTGGGCAGTTCCGCCCGTTTGTCGGTCTTCGGGTGCGCGCCGTTGAGCTCGGCCTGCGCGATGCCGTTAGTCGATGCCAGCACCGGACCGCGCGAGACCTTCGCGGGGTTGGTTCTGGGAGCCGCCCGGCCCGCATTCGCCAACTCCATCTCGGCCTTCTTGCGCAGGTAATCGTCATAGTTGCCGAGGTAGCGAATTGCGTGGCCGCGGCCCACTTCGAGCACCTCGGTCACCAACTCATTGAGGATGAAGCGATCGTGGCTGACCAGCAGAATCGTTCCGGTAAATCCCTTGAGCGCTTCGAGCAGCGTGTCTTTCGCGACGATGTCGAGGTTATTGGTCGGCTCGTCGAGCAGGAGCGCGTTGTTGCGATGCGCAAGGACCTTGGAGAGCGCCAACCGCGCGCGCTCGCCGCCGGAAAGCACCGCGACCTTTTTTTCCACGTCGTCGCCGGAGAACAGCATCGCGCCGAGCAGACTGCGAATTTCGCGGCTGCTCATCGCTTCGGTTGCCCCGCTGAGTTCAGCGTATACAGTCTTGGTGTAGTCGAGGGTGTCGGCGAGGTTCTGCGCGAAGTATCCCATCGCGACGTTGCCGCCGACGTGGCGCTCGCCGGCCGTCATCGGCTCGAGGCCCGCGAGCATCTTCATCATGGTTGATTTTCCGGCGCCATTGGGGCCGACCAGCGCGATTCGCGCACCGCGCTCGATCACCAGGTTGACGCCGTCATACACCGTCAGGTCGCCGTATTTCTTGACCGTGCCATTGAGCTCGAACACGCGCCGTGCGCTGCGTTCGCACTTCGGGAAATGAATCGAAGGAGGCTTCTCGCTTCCGGCCGGCGGCTCCAGTCGCTCGATCTTTTCGAGCTGCTTGATCCGCGACTGTACCAGCTTGGCTTTGCTCGCCTGGTAGCGGAAGCGGCTGATGAAGGCCTCCATGTGCTGGATTTCTTCGCGCTGGTTTTCGAAGGCCTGCATCTCGAGTTGAAAGCGCTCCTCGCGTTGCACCAGGTAGCGCGAGTATCCGCCGACGTACTCGGCGAGCTTGCCGCGCGAGACCTCGACGGTCTTTTTGGTGATGCGATCGAGAAAGTAGCGATCGTGCGAGACCACGATGATGCCGCCGGCGTAAGAAGCGAGGTAGTCCTCCAGCCAGTTGCGCGCCTCGATATCCAGATGGTTGGTCGGCTCGTCGAGCATCATGAACTCGGGCTGATCGAGCAGCAGCTTGGCCAGCGCAATGCGCATCCGGATCCCGCCGGAAAACTCCGCGACATCGCGATGCAGGTCGCTTTCCGCAAAGCCCAATCCGAACAACACGGACTCGGCGCGGCTTTCCGCGGTGTAGAAGTCGCGATGCTCGAGTTCGCTGAGCACGTCACCATACTCGTTCATCGCGGCGTCGTGTGCGGGTCCGTCCTGCGACTGCGCGAGAGTCTTTTCCAGTTCGTTGCGGCGCCCGTCGAGTTCCTGCAGCCGGGTCAGTGCGGAGAGCGTCTCGTTGAGCACCGAGCGCCCCCTCATGTCGGGCGACTCCTGATGCAGGTAACCCACGCGCGCGCGTTGCGGGAGTGAAATGCGGCCGGAGTCGGCAGGCAGCACGCCGCCGATGATCTTCAGCAAAGTGGACTTTCCCGCGCCGTTCAGGCCGA
>JBGPMZ010000378.1:0-3840 GCA_041487255.1 Binataceae bacterium (SeqCode)
AGCGGCCCTTCATCAGATGGCCGTTTAGAGCGACTGCGATCCTACACCGTCAGGATATTGATGGTGCAGGCTGACCCCAACCCGATGACGTGCGCCTGGCCGGCCTTCGCGCCCTTTACCTGGCGGTCCTTCACCCGCTCATCTTCAGTGAGATGCCACACGACCTCGCAAATGTTGGCGACGCCGGTCGCGCCCAGCGGATGACCCTTACTGAGCAGTCCGCCCGAGACGTTAACCGGGCTGTGGCCGCCGAGGTCAGGGTGCACACCGCCCTTCTTGTCGATGAACTCGCCGGCCTCGCCCTTGCCGCACAGGAACAGGTTCTCGTAGTGAACCAGCTCGGCCGTCGCGAAGCAGTCATGGAGCTCGGTCAGCGCGATGTCCTTGGGTCCGATACCCGCGGTCTCGTACGCTTTCTTCGCGGCGCGCTGGGTGAGCGTGCTGACATCAGGGAACGTCAAGTCGCGATCGGTGTAGGGATCCGAGGTCAAGATCGAAGCCGCGACTCGCGGGCGTTTGCGACCGCCGGCCCACTGCTTCAGCTTGTCCTCGGAAACGAGGATCGCCGCCGCCGCGCCGTCACCGGTCGGGCAACACATATACAAAGTGTTGGGATATGCGACAATGCGGGCGTTCATCACATCTTCGAGGGAGACCTCGTTGCGATACTGCGAGTACGGATTCTTGGTCGCGTGCTTATGCGACTTCACCGAAATCTTGGCGAAGTGCTCCATCTTGGTTCCGTAGCTGCGCATGTGCTCGATGCCGGCCTGGCCGAACACCGCGGGCATCAGGCTCGAACCGACCTTGCCCTCGGTCGAATATGCCGGATCGGTCCCGCCGCCTCCGCCCCCGAGCAGTCCTTGCTTGCCCATTTGCTCGACCCCAACCGCCATCGCGCAGTCGTACATTCCGGCGGCGATCGACATGTAGGCCTCGCGGAACGCGGTCGAGCCGGTCGCGCATGCATTCGAGACATTGATGACGGGCATTCCGGTCTGCCCGACTTGCTGCAGGATGCGCTGCCCCACCATCGCGTTGGATTGATAGAGGTTGCCGCAGGCGAGCATCTCGATATCTTGAATTCTGAGGCCTGCGTCTTTCAACGCGAGCTCGACAGCCTCGCCGCCCAGTTCGGGGACGTTCTTCTCGGGATAGCGTCCGAACTTGAGCATGCCCGTTCCGAGGACATAAACGTTTCTCATCTTGGACCCTCCTGGCGGCCTGGCGTGCAGCCAAGTCCGTCGTTGGAATTTTGAAAGGCTTGCAACCGCCCTAGTTCTTACTCGGCTTGTATCCGAATCCGATTACGTCGTGACCCTCGCGATCCTTCGCCGCCGTGAAGGTAACCATGTCGACCGGCATATCGAAAATCTTCTTGGGTTCCTTCTGCGCCTGCTCAGGATCTACATCGAGCAGATTCGCCTTAACGCACACGCCTTCCGGCAGATCGATGATCGCGGTTATGTAGGGCGTCTTGATGCCCGGCCACGACTGATGGACAACCGAGAAAACGTAAACCTTGCCCTTGTTGGAGAGCGCGAGGGGGGAGAATTTGTTTTGCTCGCCGCATTTCGAACACGCGACGCGCTTAACGTCGAGGTAGACCGCTCCGCAGGTACATTTCGATCCGCGCAGATGCGGATTGGAACCGAGCTCGAGAAACGGAAGAATCGGACGCGGTCCAGTATCAGTAGTTGCTTTGGCTTGCTCAGCCATACGCTGCCTCCGAGCCTGATATAGAATAATGTGTCGAGATAAAATGAGACGAACTGCACGTGGCGCAGCCGCCTTCGCGAGGGGAGTTTCCCATACGCGATGTCGGGTCGTCAACCGAGCGGACAACTCAAAAGGACGAGGATCGTATTCCCCATTCCGGCAAACCGCTCCGGTGACTCCGGGTGAGAGATCGGTTGGACGGCGATGGTCGAACTGTTGTAAACGGGCTCGAATGCCCAACGAGGAGTCTCCAGATGCCATTGAAGCTTGTCGGTGCCGGGTTCGGTCGAACCGGGACGCTATCTTTGAAGAACGCACTTGAAAAAATCGGCTACGGTCCTTGCTACCACATGATGGAAGTCTTCCCGCGACCCGATCACGTCGCGTTTTGGCATAGGGCGGCATTCGGCGACTCGCTGGATTGGGAGGTGATTTTCCGCGACTTCCCGGCGACGGTCGATTGGCCCGCCGCGCGATGGTGGCGCGAACTCGCTGCCCGCTATCCGGAAGCGAAAGTGCTGCTCTCGGTGCGGGACCCGGAAGCCTGGTACAAAAGCATGACCGACACCATTTACCAGCCGATGAAGGGGCCCGCTCCCGCCGACGTGCCCGAAATTGTGAGAATGCAGAACGAGATGGTGCGAAAAGCAATTCTGGCCGACATATTCGACAATCGCTTCGAGGACAAGGCGCACGCGATAGACGTTTTCAAGCGCCACGTTCAAGAAGTGCGCGACACCATCGATCCGGCGCGCCTGCTTGTTTTCGATGTGCGCGAGGGATGGGCGCCGCTGTGCCGCTTCCTCGAAGTAGCGGTCCCTAGCGATCCATTCCCACGACTCAACGACACCGCATCGACGCAGGCGATGATCCGGATGATGCAGGAATCATTGCGCCAGCGTTGAGGTTAAGCGCGCCAGGAAACCTGGCGCGGTTAAATCGGAGGCTCGCTGATGGCGACGACCGTTTCGCGCCTTCGCGCGGCCTCGGGTTCCCCAGCGACGCGACGCGGTTTCTTCCACGCGGCAAGATCAAGCGCGGTCAGCCTCTCGACGGCTTCGACCTCGGAGATGAATCCCTCGCGCAGCTTCATTTCCGTACTGGATGAGATCGCCGGGAATTTCCGCCGCCCGTCGAGGCAAAACTCCAGCAGCCCGGTATTCTCCACCAGGCCCATCACGCGATAGAGACGGCGGTCGTGCATCCAGTCCAGCAGGCGCCCGACGCGGCGTGAGAGCCGCCGGCTGCGCGGCATCCTGATGTAGGAGTTGACGTCGCCGGCGCCGATCTTGACAGCGTCCAGAGATATCCGCTGAGCGCCAATGAAGTCGGTAACCTGGTCGAGGAACTTCTGCGGCTCTTTCCGGAGCTCATCGAACAGCAGTACCTTGACCTTGTCGCGGCCGAACAGATCGAACCATCCCTGAAGATGGAACGCGTAGCGATTGGTCTCGACGATCCGCGGATGGTTGAGTTCCTGTTCGAAGGTGCCCCGCGCCAGGCCCATCCGGCATAGCATCCGGTATTGCGAGTATGAACGTTCGACCGGGTCCCGCAGCGTTACGATGATTTTGCAGTTTGGAAGGTGGCGCGCGATCCGCTCACGCGCGCCCTCGGTGGCGAAGTATGGGCACGCCTCGCCGATGGGACGGGCCGGATCGCAATGGCGAAAATGATCCGCGTACCATCCGATGCCCTTGTGGTAGTACTGCCCCCAAAACCGGGTCTCCTTGACCCGCAGCGGCAGCCCTACGTACCCCGTCAGCGCGGCGTGGAGCCAAGTGGTTCCAGTCCTTCCCGGTCCGACGCAGATGAAACTCGGCAACTTCAGAACGCTAACCTCGAGCATGAGCGATTCATTAGCGACCTTGCTGCTCCGACGTTCGCAAAGTTTGTGGAAGAGCTACATCTCGGACTTCTTGGCAGCTCCACTGCCTGAGAGCTTCGCGCGGTTCGCGACGCAGGTTCCGAGACTGTCCAGCGGATCGGGCCAATCGCTGGCGACGCAGTCGGGGATCACGTCGAGCTGTGAAGTAGTGACGCCCCGAGCCTTCAACTCCTTGCGAACGCAATCACTGTGTCCCTTGTCCGAGCCGGGGGTCGCCGCCGCGTCATCCGCAG
>JBGPMZ010000379.1:0-3835 GCA_041487255.1 Binataceae bacterium (SeqCode)
CGCGCTCGATGGAGTGGTTCCGCCAGGAACAAAACCGCTGACGCGCCGCGCTTGAAAGTAGCCCTCAAAATCGACGTCGATACACATCAGGGGCTCGGCATCGGCGTGCCGCGGCTCGCCGCGATGCTGAAGCGCGAGGGCATCGCCGCGTCGTTTTTCGTCACGATGGGCCCCGACAATTCCGGACGCGCGATCATCCGTGTGCTGCGCAACCGCGGCTTCCTCTCGAAGATGTTTCGCACCAAGGCGGTGTCGATGTACGGCCTGCGGACCGTGCTGTCGGGCACGCTGCTGCCCTCGCGCCCGATCGCGCTCGCGTTTCCCGAGGTGATGCGTGATCTGAGGCGCTCGGGCTTCGAGGTCGGTGTTCATGGCTACGATCACGTGCGGTGGCAAGATCGACTCGACAGCATCGGCGAGGACGGCATTCGAAGTGAACTCGGCGACGCCTTCGAGGCTTATCGCGCGATCCTCGGGCATCCTGCGCGCAGCTTCGCCGCGCCAGGATGGCGCACCAACGACTCCGCGCTCCTCGCGCTGGACGAAGCTAACCTGGCGTATCGAAGCGACACGCGCGGGCGCACACCCTATCGATGCATCGTCGAGGGCCGCGTTCTCAAGACGATCGAGATTCCGACCACGCTTCCGACGCTCGATGAGGTGATTGGCCTGCCGGATATTCCGGATGCCTCCGCCGCGCATCGCTTCTATCAGGGACAATTCAGGGACGATGCGCTCAACGTGCATACCGTCCATGCCGAGACCGAAGGGATGGGGCAGCTCGAGATGTTCACGGCGCTGTTGCGAGCGTTGAAGGAGCGCGGCGCGGAGTTCGTGCGCCTCCAGGAAGTAGCCTTGAACCTCGATGCCGCAGAGCTCCCGGTCTGTCCGGTGATTCGTTCGACGTTGCCTGGCCGCGCCGGCTGGATCTCTGCCCAAGGCGAGCCGACGACCGCGTAAGCGAAGCCTCAGAACTTCCGTTTCAGGCGCTTATAGGTGTCGCTGTCGTTGCGTTTTCCGATCAGCGCGACGTAAAGGAAGCCGCCATCGAATCGGTACACGATCCGATATTCGCCAATGTCAGCGCGCCGATATTCGTATCCGACTAGCGTCTTCGAATCCTGAGGCTCCGGATTCGCCGTTAGTTCGAAGGTTTTCGAGACGACCTGCCGGAACTGCTTAGGCGGCAGGGTCTTGAGGAACCCGAGCGCATCATGTGTGAGATCCAGTTTTCTCACGCATGCGCCCCTTGATGAGCTTCATCGCGGTAGTCGGACTGACATATCCCTGCTTTTCCGCTTTGCGCGCCTGCTCGGCCCACCACGCATCGTCGAGCGCGATGAGGCGTTCGTACTCATCCCACGCGAGGAGAACCGCGACCGGGCGGCCCGTCTTCCGGACCTCGATAGCCTCGGTGCGCGCAAGTTCAAGGTACTCCCCGAATTTGTTCTTGACGTCGGTCGCGGACGCGGACTTCATCGTGTCACGTCATCGTTGGACGATTTAGCTAATAGAGCCACTCTAGCTGGTTCACCGAGTGGTTCACACCGAAAACGGCACGTCCCGGCCGAGGAGCACGGCGCCGGCGCGCGTAATCGATCCCTCGCCTACGGCGGCATGTTGCGTCAGCGTGTGAATGTCGCGCAGACATCGTTGCAATGGCGAGGAATCATAGAGGGCAGTGCCGCCGCCCGCGGTGTAGCACGTGTCTACGATCGAAGCCGCCGTATGCGCCACCCACGCCGCCGTCCCAATCACACGAATCTGATCGTTGGGGATCACAGAGTTGCCCGCCATCGCGTTGCGCCACACCTTGTTCGATTCATCCATGAGCAGAGCGCGCGCCGAGCGCAGCGTCATCTCGGCGTGTCCGACGCGATACTGGAACAGGGGTGTGTCGGCCATCGATGCCGACGTATAGAGGCGTTTCTTACTGGTAGCTGCGAGCGTGATGACCTCGCGGACGGCGCGACCCGCGATTCCGATTCCGACCGCTGCGATGTGGAGCACGAAGTACGCGAGATGCGCGGCGTAGAGCGGTCCCGGTATCGAGGATTGCCCGAAAAAAATGTCCAGGCTGTCATGCGCGGGCACGCACAGATTTTCCACCGCGATATCGTGGCTGCCGGTTCCACGCAGTCCGCTCACCGACCACGTATCGAGTATCTTCACCGACGGTGGAGGAAACAGCATCGCGCGGACCTCATTGCTTCCCGGGATGAAGCCCGGACGCGGCTTTCCATTCTCAGTCACCACGCAGTTGCCGAGCAGCCATTTGCTGTGTTGGCATCCGCTGGCGAATGCCCATCGTCCATTGACGAGGTATTCGTCGCCGCGCAGCTCCGCAGTTCCACGAGGTGCGAAGCCTCCGCCCATGATGAGGTCGGGGCCATCGGCATAGAGTTGATCGAATCGATGACGCGGCAGCAGCGCGAGGAGTTGCGGCGTCTCCGAGCCGATCATCACGGTCCATCCGGTGGCGCCATCGGCGTCAGCGATCGTTTCGATGATCTCCATGCTGGACGGAAAATCGATCTCCATGCCGCCGTGGCTCTTGGGCGTGAGCATCCGAAAGATGCCGAGCGAAATGAGCTCGGCGAGCAAGTCCGGTGGCAGCCGCCGGCCCGCTTCGATGTCCGCGGAGCGCGCGCTGATTTTCGGCGCGAACTCCCGCACTGCGTCGAGAAGAGTCTCAGCCTGATTCGCCATCGATGCCTCCCTGAACCCGTCTCCATATCACGTCCTCGGAGCGCTGCGCACTGCGCTTGACGAGCAGCGGCCAGCGGTGTCATTCCAGACCAAGCTGCAAGGAGGCATTCGCATGAAAGTCGGTGGCGCAGTCTTTTGTCAGAACTTCAATGAGAAGCGCGAAGACGCTGAAATCTGGGCGGAGGACGTCAAAATCGCGGACCAGTTCGAGCCGCTCGGCTTCGATTCGATTTGGACCGTCGAGCATCATTTCACCGACTACACGATGGTGCCGGATGCGCTGCAGTTCCTCACCTTCATGGCGGGCCGCACCCGCCGGGTCGGCTTCGGCACGATGGTGGTGGTGCTCCCGTGGCATGATCCGGTGCGCGTCGCGGAGCAGTTCTCGCTGCTCGACAACCTCCTGCAGGGACGCTCGCTGACGCTGGGGCTGGGGCGTGGCGCGGGCCGCGTCGAGTTCGAAGGATTTCGCATCCCGATGGGCGAGGCGCGCGAGCGATTCGCCGAAGCCGCCGAGATTTTGCGCCTCGCGCTTTCGCAAAAACGCTTCTCGTTCTCGGGCAAGCACTACCAGATTCCCGAAATGACGATTCGCCCGCAGCCCTACACCAAGGACCTCACCAACCACATGTATGGCGCGATCGTGTAGCCTGAGACCGGCGAGATCATGGCCAAGGCCGGCATTGGGATGCTGATCATCCCGCAGAAGCCGTGGGCCGATCATCGCAAAGACTATCTGGCCTACAAAGAGCAGTGCGCGGCGGCGGGCTTCGCGGCCAAGCGCCCGAAGGCCGGATGCTGGGTGTATTGCGCGGAGACCGAAGCGGAGGCTCGCGAGCGCGGAAGCATCTGGCTTAGGAACTACGCGGAGAGCGCGCTCAAGCACTACGAGTATCTTGAGCCGGAGCATTTCAAGCGGGTGAAGGGCTACGAATATCATGCTCAGATGGCCGAGATGGCAAAAGCCGCCGGCGGCTTCCAGGACGTCTTTACGGAGACGCAGGTGCTGGGCACGCCGGATCATTGCATCGAGGTGCTCAGGAACATCCGCGCCACGCTCGACGCCGACGAATTTGTGGGCGTGTTCAAGTACGGCGGGATGCCGCTGGAAGAAGCGCAGCGCAAC
>JBGPMZ010000380.1:0-3830 GCA_041487255.1 Binataceae bacterium (SeqCode)
AGCACTCCGAGCATCTGTTTTACGTGCTCGACCAGTCGATTGGTGCGGCGCGGTGCGCATGGCGCTTTGTCGATTTGTGCGGCCGCCTCGGGCTCAACAACCTCGAGCCCGCCTTCGTGATCAGCCGCTTTGTCGCGAATCATCCGATCAGCGAAGAGCAATTGAGTCACACGCTGGCGCGGCCGATGTACGCGAAGATTCCGCGCGACGAAAAAGTCCTCGAACGGGTCCAGCTCAGTGCGCAAGACCTGTGGCAGGCCGCTCCCAACTCACCGCTAACCAAGGCGATCGAGGAGATGTCGCGCAAGCTGGATGGAGTCGCGGACCAGGACTCCTCGCGCAATGGCTCGATCGTGTCGCGCTTCTTGAGTTCGTTCGGCGCACGAGGATGAGGCATCGGAGATGAAGCTGCTCGACAAGATTCAGAACAACCTGAACAATGCGCCGGCGCCCGGTTTCCAGCGCGCGCTGGTCGTCAACAAGGAAAAGATTCGCAAGGACCCGCAGGCCGAGGGCTTCCAGCAGCTCAAACTCGCAGTGCACAACCGCCTGTTCGAATCGCTCGACGTCTCGAGACTGGAAAGTCTCGAGGCCAATCTCGCATCGCAAAAGGTCACTGGCGCGATCACCGAGATTCTCAACGAAGAGGGGAGGCTCCTGACCGATAGCGATCGAACCCGCCTGATCGAGGAGATCAAAAACGAGCTGCTCGGGCTGGGACCGTTGGAACCGCTACTCTGGGATGACTCCATAACCGATATCCTCGTCAACGGTTCCCATCAGGTCTACGTCGAGCGGATGGGCAAGCTGAGTCCGACCGACGTCAAGTTCCAGGATGATCAGCATTTGATGCTGATCATCGATCGCATCGTCTCGCAGGTCGGTCGCCGAGTCGACGAATCGTCGCCCATGGTCGATGCTCGGCTGCCTGACGGTTCGCGTATAAATGCGATCATTCCGCCGCTCGCGCTTGATGGGCCGGCGCTCTCGATTCGGCGTTTCGGCAAACGCCGCTATTCGATCGACGACCTGGTCGCCAAGGATTCGATCACGCCCGAGTGTGTCGATTTCCTGCGAACCATCGTCAAGGCGCGCTTGAATATCCTGGTCTGCGGTGGCACCGGCTCCGGTAAAACCACGATGCTCAACTGCCTGTCGGCATTCATTCCGACCGATGAGCGCATCGTCACGATCGAAGACTCCGCCGAACTCTCATTGCAACAGCCTCACGTGGTGCGCCTGGAGACCCGGCCCTCCAATGTCGAGGGCAAGGGCGAGGTTACCCAGCGTGACCTGGTGAAGAACGCATTGCGAATGCGGCCCGACCGCATCGTACTGGGCGAAGTCCGCGGCGCTGAAGTCATGGACATGTTGCAGGCGATGTCGACCGGTCACGACGGGTCGATCGCCACCATCCACGCCAACAATCCGCGGGAATGTCTGGGGCGGCTCGAGATGATGATGTTGCTCTCGGGAGTTTCCATTCCGCAACGCGCCATGCGCCAGCAGATCGCATCCGCGCTGAACATGATCGTCCACGTCAGCCGGCTCTCCGACGGTACCCGAAAGGTACTCAAGATTTCGGAAATCACCGGTATGGAGGGCGAGATGATCATGATGCAAGACCTGTTCGAGTTCAAACGGGCAGGCCTGAGTGCGACGGGCAAGGTGTTGGGCGTTTTCGGTCCAACCGGGATCCGCTCCGCCTATACCACGCAGCTCGAACAAGCGGGCTTCAAGTTCGATGCGAAGGTGTTCGCGCGGGTGGAGAAGTAAGTCATGGATCTGATACTGGCGGGGACAGTTTTTGCCTCTATCTTCGCGGTCGTGGCGATTGTGGCGCTTTCGAGGGGAGGGGGTTCGGAGCAACGGCAATTCGTTTCCAAGATGATGCTGCGGCCTGCGGAAACTGAAATCGACATCGACATCACCCGCAAGCGCAAGGATTCGCAAAACGCGGTCGCGATCATCCTTCGGCAAGTCAACCTTCTGCGTAACCTCGAGCAAACGATGTGGCAGGCCGGTATCTACTGGCGGGTCTCCGACGTCCTGCTCATCATTCTGCTGTTGTTCGGCGCGGGATACGCGGGTGGCGCGGCGTTTTGGGGCGATTTCTACTTCGCCTTCGGTGCGGCGTTCGGACTGGGCGCGCTGCCGATTCTGTACATCCGGTTTCGCCGCAAGCGCCGCCTCAAGGCGTTCGGCACCCAACTTCCGTTCGCGCTCGACCTGATCAAGGGATCGCTGGAGGCCGGCCATTCTCTCCCCCGCGCACTACAGGTGTTGATCGGCGAATTCGCGGATCCGCTGGCGGGTGAATTCCGCACCGTGCTGGAGCAGACCCGCATCGGATTGCCGCTGGGCCGCGCCCTCGAAGACATGCTTCAGCGAGTGCCCGAAGACGACCTCAAGCTGCTGGTCGTCGCGGTAAAAGTGCAAACTGAAATCGGCAGCAGTCTCGCCGCGATTATTGGGCGGTTGTCGGAAATCGTGCGCATCCGGCAGCGCCTTCGGTTGCAGATCAAAGCGCTTACCGCGCAGTCGCGCATGGGTGGACTGGTGGTCGGATTGCTGCCCGCTATCGTGTTGTGCGTGTTCAGCGTAATTCAGCCGGGATACACCGATTCGCTTTTCCACGATCCGACCGGCCTGATGATTTTGAAGGCGGCGTTCGTGATGGACCTGCTCGCGCTGCTCACCATCCGGCGCCTGCTCAAAGTGGATTATTAGAATGAGTTCTTTGCTCATCTCGGTAATGTTCTTTTGCCTGCTCAGTGCGGCGGGCGTTGGTGTCTACCTCGCGATGTTCGGCAAGAATCGGGTGCTCGAGGAGCGCTTTACGGATCTGGCGTTCAAGATGCGAATCGCACAGGGTGGGCTGGAAGATGAGGCCCAACAGGCGACCATTTCCAACATGGTCTTCAAATGGGCGTCGCGCAAAATTCCGCCGCCCGACCTCAGCACGCCGAAAGGCGAGAAGCTCGCGCAGACCCTCGCGCAAGCCGGTTTCATCAAGTCGGGTGCGGCGCAGACCTTCCAGGTGCTCCGCATATTCTGCGCCGCCGGAGTGGCGCTGGCCGCTTTCCTTGGCGCAGTTGTTTCCGGCGCCGAATTCGGACGCATCGTAATGATTACGCTGGCGGGGGTGACCTTCGGGCTGTTCCTGCCGAGCTACTACATCAGCCGCCGCGCCAAGAAACGGCAGGGTGCGATCGCGAAGCAATTGTCCGACGTGCTCGATCTGTTGGTGGTGTGCGTCGAGGCCGGACTCGGGCTCTATGAAGCGATCAAGGTCGTCGGCACCGAAGCCGAACGCCAGAAGCAGGAAATCGGAACCGAACTAAGCCTGGTCTCTTCAGAAATTTCCGCCGGCGCCAGCCTCGGCCAATCGATGAGAAGCCTCGCGGAACGGACCGCGGTCGACGACATAAAACCGCTGGCCGCGACCTTGATTCAGAGCGAACAGCTCGGCGCCCAAATCGGCCCCGCCTTGCACGCGAGCTCCGACGCGCTGCGCACGCGGCGTCGCTTGCGCGCCGAGGAATCGGCGCAAAAGGCGTCGGTCAAGATTCTTTTCCCGCTGGTGCTGTTCGTGTTGCCCGCGATGATCATGGTCATCGTCGGTCCCGCTATGATCCAGGTGATGCGAACGATCCACGGATAGCGCGCAACCAACTTGCTCTCACCTGCCCCGGGTCTGGTGTTCCTTGCGGAGTGCCGGCCCGGGGCGCTCCCCACGTTTTTCTAAAGACCAAGTCGTCGCATCAAGCGGTAGAGCGTGGTGCGATCGATGCCGAGCGCTGCGGCTGCGGCGTTGCGATTGCCCTTGG
>JBGPMZ010000381.1:0-3829 GCA_041487255.1 Binataceae bacterium (SeqCode)
ACGAAGCCGAGCAAGCCGAGGAGTCGCGTCCCGAGCGCACCGTGCTCAACTGATGAACTGAACTTTCCGAATCAGAAGGGCTGCTGAGAAATCGGCAGCCCTTTTTTATGCGATCGCGTCGCAATCCATCCGAGAAGTTGGGTGGTCGCAGCGAGCGCCGACATTCCACGCGTCGCACTTCGGGTAGCGTGACCGGGCGCGCAGAGGGCCTGCGCGAAGAGGGTTGCGCCGGGATGTCGCGAGGTGGGTCAGCGGGAGGCGCGCAACTCGGTGGCGGCTCGCTGGCGCGCGCGCGCCAGCAGCAGGTCGTGCTGCTTAAGTTCGTAACCCTCTTCGTACATGCTCAGCTCTGCGATTTGGAGTTCGATCTCGCGCAAGACTCCTTCTACGCCCGCCACATCGATCGCGGCCGGTTCCTCGGCGCTGTCGGCCAGCAGCGTCATCTTGCCGTTTTTCACTTCGGCCAGTCCGCCCGACACGACGTAATACAGCATTCCACCGTCGGGAAGCTTGACCTCGACCACGCCCGGTACCAGCGAGGTGATGAAGTTGATGTGATTCGCCAGAACGCCGAATTGCCCGATCGGATTCCATGCGGTGACTTCCTCGACCTCGCCCTGGTAGACGATGCCGGTGGGAGTCACCAGTTCGAGCGGAAAAGTCTCAGCCATTAGCGGGCTTCGCCACGCGCGAGGCGCTCGGCCTTCTCACGCGCGTCCTGGATGTTGCCGACCAGGTAGAACGCCTGCTCCGGCATGTCGTCGCATTTGCCGTCGAGGATTTCCTTGAAGCCCGCGACGGTCTCTTTGCGCGGCACATACTTGCCGGGCAGGTTGGTGAAGACCTCGGCGACGAAGAATGCCTGGCTCAGGAAGCGCTCGATGCGGCGCGCGCGCGACACCACCAGCTTGTCCTCCGCGGAGAGTTCATCCATCCCGAGGATCGCGATGATGTCCTGCAGGTCCTTGTAGCGCTGAAGGATCGCCTGCACGCCGCGCGCGACGTCATAATGCTCCTGGCCGACGACTTGCGGATCGAGAATTCGTGAGGTCGACGCGAGTGGATCGACCGCCGGATAAATTCCCTTCTCGTAGACTTTCCGGTCCAGTTGAGTGACGGCGTCGAGATGCGTATAGGTCGTGGCGACCGCAGGGTCGGTGTAGTCGTCTGCCGGCACGAAGATCGCCTGCACTGAGGTGATCGCGCCCTTCTTGGTCGAGGTGATGCGCTCCTGCAGGCTGCCGGTATCGGTGCCCAACGTCGGCTGGTATCCGACCGCGCTCGGCAGGCGTCCCAGCAGTGCCGATACTTCCGAGTTGGCTTGCACGAAGCGGAAAATGTTATCGATGAAGAACAGCACGTCCTTGCCTTCCTCGTCGCGGAAATATTCGGCAACCGTGACTCCCGTCAGGGCGACGCGGGCGCGCGCGCCCGGCGGTTCATTCATCTGGCCATAGACCAGCGCGGTCTTGGTGAGAACGCCGGACTCCGCGAGTTCGCGATAGAGATCGTTGCCTTCGCGCGATCGCTCCCCAACGCCGGCGAACACCGACACGCCGCCGTGCTGCTTGGCGACATTGTTGATCAACTCCTGGATGGTGACGGTCTTGCCCACCCCGGCGCCGCCGAAGAGTCCGATCTTGCCGCCGCGCACGTAGGGACAGATGAGATCGACGACCTTGATTCCAGTCTCGAGAATTTCCACCTCTGCGGTCTGATCCTCGAACGATGGCGCATCGCGATGAATCGGCATCATACGCGATCCGTCAATCGGCCCTTTTCCATCGACGGCCTGCCCGATCACGTTCATCAGCCGACCCAAGGTCTGGGGACCGACCGGCACCGCGATCGCCTTTCCGGTGTCCTGTACCGCCATCCCGCGCACGAGGCCGTCGGTGGTGTCCATCGCGATGCATCGCACGGTGTTGTCACCGAGATGCTGCGCAACCTCGAGCACGAGGTTCCATTGCTCGTCGCTGACCGAGGGATTCGACACGCGCAGAGCGTTGAGGATCGGTGGCAGCGAGCCGTTGCGAAATTCGACGTCGACGACGTTTCCGAGGACCTGGTTGATGTTTCCGGTTGCTTGCTCAGCCATAGAAATAGTGTGGGTTCCCCCGGCGAAATTTTCTCTTAAGATGCCTGACCCTTCAATGCCTCCGCGCCGCCGACGATGTCCATCAGCTCGCGCGTGATCATAGCCTGCCGCGCGCGGTTCATTTCCAGTGTCAGCGACTGAATCATCTCGGTCGCGTTGTTGGTTGCATTATCCATCGAGGTCATCTGCGCACCGAAGAAGCTCGCCTCGGCCTCCACCAGCGCATGGAAGACTGCGGCCTCGATATACGTCCTGATAACCAGCGGAATCAGCTCGGCCCGGCTCGGCTCCACCAGGTACTCGGTCGATCCGTGTCCCAACTTCGCGTCGCTGCCCTCGGCCTGACCCTCGCTCCCCTGGGTTCCGGAGATCGGCAGCAATCGTTCGTAGACCGGAACCTGGGAAATCGCCGAGCGAAAATGATTGTAGACGATTCCGATCTCGCGCGCCTGCCCGGTTTGATACGCAGTAAGCATCCGATGCGCGATATCGCGCGCCAGTGTGACATTCGCGAGGCGCGGATTGTTAATCGAGTTGCCGATCATCGGCGCCTTGGTGCGTTTGAAATGATCCAGGCCTTTCCGCCCCACCACGAAGAACTGCGGATCGAGGCCGCCGCCGCGAAGCTCAGCGGCTTGTTGTTCGGCAAATTTGAGGATGTTGGTGTTGTACCCGCCGCACAGTCCGCGGTCTGACGATATCACCACCACGAATGCCGCATTCGCCGCGCCTTCGGCCGGTCCGAGCGTCGTGCGTTGCGCACCGAGCACCGAATCCGCGACGCGGGTGAGAGCCTCGCTGTAAGGCAGCGAATTTTGCAGCGCCTCCTGGGCGCGACGCAGACGCGAAGCAGCCACCAGCTTCATTGCGCGCGTGATCTGCTGGGTGGATTTTACCGACGCGATCCGGCGCCTGATTGCCTTAAGGGTGGGCATCGCTCAAATGCTGACCTTGCCGGCAGGCTGCGCCCTCACTCTTATCTCTCCCAATCGGGAGAGAAGTTGAAGGAAGGCAGCCAGTTTCAGGATCCAGGTTGTTGAGTGAAGCAGCATGTCCTTGCCTGATAGGGGTTTCTCAACAACCTGCTAGGCCGCGCTCTTGGCTTGACTGCCGTGCTCGGCGACGAACTCCGTCTTGTATTCGTCGAGCGCCTTGGTCAGCCGGGCGCGAAGGTCGTCGCTGATTTCCTTCTTGTCGCGAATCTCGCCCAGCAGGTTCGCATACTTCGCATCGAAGAAAGCATACAGCTCTCTTTCGAAGGGTCGAATCTGCGGAATTTCGAGGTCATCCAGATATCCCGAGTTCGCTGCCAGCATCACGAGCACTTCCTTCTCCATCGAAAGCGGCTCGTACTGATTCTGCTTCAGCATCTCGGTGAAACGCGCACCGCGATGGAGCATCCGCTGCGTAACCGCATCGAGGTCCGACCCGAACTGCGCGAATGCCGCCATCTCGCGATACTGCGCGAGGTCGGCCTTGAGACTTCCGCCGACCTGCCTGACCGCTTTCACCGCGGCCGAAAAACCGACGCGGGAAACCGACAGACCGACGTTGACGGCGGGACGAATGTTCGAATTGAAGAGGTCGGAATCCAGAACGATCTGGCCGTCGGTGATCGAAATGACGTTGGTCGGGATGTAAGCGGAGACATCGCCCGCCAACGTCTCGATGATCGGCAGCGCGGTGAGTGAGCCGCCACCCTCTTCATCGCTCATTTTGGCGGCGCGTTCC
>JBGPMZ010000382.1:0-3828 GCA_041487255.1 Binataceae bacterium (SeqCode)
CGAAAGTATTGTGGTAGGAGTTGTTTTTAATTGTTTTGTGATTGTGGAAGTGGGAGAATTCGCCCAGGCAAGAATCGTTATCGACGTTCGCATTATTGGCGGGGTAAGACGCATTTCCGTTGCAGGATCTCGTGCCCACCGAGCCACTATTCAAATTGCAAGCAGTGTCTTCCAGGCAGGAGAGAGGCCCGACTATAGCCCCAGAGTTGTTCTTGCAAGCTCTATAGCCCCGACACGAGCCCTCCGGAATTGGGCTACTGTTGCCCAGGCAAGCTTCGAATCCCACGCATGACGCAGCCGCAATATCTCCGGTGTTCGACCTGCAAGCCGAGCCCTTATGGCATGCGGATTCTGCCACCTCACCGCTGTTGCTGCGACAACTCGACGGCCCGCTGACGCATGAGTTCGGTGCGATATCGCCACTGTTGTCCTCGCATGCATGGCCACCGTCGCATGCGCCGGGTGATACGACTCCGGTGTCGCCTTCGCATGCGTGGAGCCCCCGACAATTTGGCGGACGTTGAGCGCCTGCGTCGACAGCGAGCAGCAGCACTGCTGCAAGCCACATCAAGGCGGTCAATCCTTGGGAGGAGAGAACGCCTCGCGCACGGTAAGATCGATCGGTCTTTTCCAACTTAGTTCCCCCCAGGAATTTTGCCAGACTGTCTTCCGTTCAAGACTCCTTAATTATACTACGGCCTCCCAGGGCAGCGCGACAAACGCGCAAATACAGGCTTGGGCATGCAGCATCAGAGGAACATTTCTCGGGTATTTATGCGCCGCGGCTACGAAACTCGATTCGGTCGATGCCGGGGGCGGCACTCGAACCCGCACGACGCTTGCGCGTCAGGGGATTTTAAGTCCCCTTTGCCTCTCCTCCGAAACACATGTGTAGAGCTTACACTTCAGTGGAACTCATCGACTTTCTGCCGCAGATTCGGCGGGTGTAGCCGAGGCGCACGTGAGATAACCGATAGTAGGCCTTCCTAATTATTTGTTATTTTCGCTGTGTTACTTTTGTACATTCGCGCCGTTTATTCGGATTTTTTTGCGTCTTCTGCGTAAGAAAAATCGAGATTCTTCAATGAATCCGCGTCCCTAAGCCATTCGACTCTCTCCCCCCTCCGCCACCGTTGCTATCTCAACCAAAGCGTTTTCACTCGCCGCCGATGCAGTCATCGCGAGGCATAGAATCGCGCGGGCGCGAATTGTAGAATTCTGCGCTTCAACATCGACGATTGGTTCGCTTGAACTTTGTGGGGAGTCCCCAGCGTGATTCCGATTCGCTACAACTTGCGCAGCTTGATGGTTCGTCGCGCCACCAGTGTAATGACCGCGGTCGTGGTTGCGCTGGTGGTGATGATCCTTTTCATCCTGTCGGGATTCGTCGCGGGCCTGCGCGCTACCGTTTTGCGCAGCGCCGTCAGCGACAACTGGATCGTCATCAGCCGCGGCACCACCAACGAGGGCGGCAGCTACATCACCCGCGACCAGTACGAGATTCTCAAAAGCCGTCCGCAAATTGCCGGCACGCAAGACGGGCAGGCGTTGGTTTCCCCCGAAGTTGTAACCGGCTTCAATCCGGCCGCGAATCAGCCCGACTCCAGGGGAATCGGAACCCTGCTGCGCGGGGTGTATCCGATCGCCAGCCAGGTTCACAACAAGATGCGCCTCGAGAGCGGGCGCTGGATTCAGCATGGCGCCGCCGAAATGCTCGTAGGGCGCAAGCTCGCCGCGCGCTATCCGTTCCTGACGATCGGGAGCGATTTCAAGTTCGGCAAGCACACCTTCAAAATCGTGGGCGTCTTTTCCGACGATGACAGCGCGCGCGAATCGGAAGTGCTGACCGACCTCGACATCCTGACCCAAGACATTCACATGGCGAGCGGCTTCGCGGTGCTGCATGTGGTCCTGCGCCGCGGCATGGAGGACGACTTCACCAAATCGCTTACCGGTGATGCGCGCGTGAAAGTCGACGCGATGGCGGAGAGCGAGTTCTACGCCAAGCAGACCGGCTTCGTCGAGCAGTTGCGCGCGTTGGGCCTCGCGGTCGCGCTGGTACTGGCGATCGGATCGATCTTCGGCGCGATGAACACGATGTACTCGGCGGTGGCACGCCGCACCGGCGAGATCGGCGTGCTGCGCGTGCTCGGCTTCAGCCGCTTCAACGTACTTACCAGCTTCGTGATCGAAAGCATCCTGCTGGGAATCATGGGCGCGGTGCTGGGCGAGATGCTCGGACTGATCGCGACCTATGCCACCGGGCTACACAGCCAGCTTATGAACGTGGGCGAGTTCATCTTCCGGTTCCAACTAACCAGCGGCGCGTTCGTGTCCGGACTAATCGCCGGCGCACTGATTGGCGCGCTAGGCGGATTGCTACCGGCGTGGCGAGCGTCGCGGACGCGGGTTATCGACTCGCTGCGCGCTGTTTGAGGCGAAGCATGTTCAACTGGCTAAAACTGATCGAACGCAACATGCGCCGCAATCTCCGGCGCACCATCTTGACGACGCTGACCATCGCGCTGGCCGCCTTCATCTATACGGTCCTGGTTTCCGTGCCGGCCTCGATGGATCGCATTATTAAGGACGCCTCGGGAACGCTGCGGCTCATCATCGTCAACAAAACTGCGCCGTGGGAGGATCTTCCCGCGCGCTACTGCAATGAGATCGACAAGATGCCGGGCGCCGCCGCCTGCGTTGGGATCACCGGATGGTTCGCGATGTGGCGCGACGTTGGCGATAGCATCTTCTGCGCCGCGGCGGGACCGGAAATCGCCGACGTCTTTCCCGACTACCAGTTATCTCGCGAGCAGCAGCGACTGGCCGCGAAGGATCGCCGCTCCGCCACCGTGGGCAGCGTGCTGATGAAGAAGATGGGGTGGAAGGTCGGTGACCACATCACCTTGCGCGGCACCGATGCGGGCCATATGCAGATGGACTTCATCATCATCGGCACCATCGAGAACAAAAATTATCCGAATACCTTCCTGTTCCGGCGCGACTACCTGATGGAATCGCGCAAGGCGAACGGGCTGCCCGACGAAGACATCGCATGGAATATCCTGGTGCGCGCGGACAACGCCGCCGATTTGCAGCCGCTCGCGAAAGGCATCGATGAACATTTCTCCAACTCGGATTACGAGACACGCACGATGACCGAGAGCGATGCGCTCGCATCGGGGCTGTCGGCGCTCGGCAACATTCGGGGAATCGTGTTCGCGTTATGCGCCGTCGTGGTGCTGACGGTGTTGCTGATCGCCGCCAACTCCACGGCCATGATGGTGCGCGATCGAATCAGTGAAGTCGCGGTGATGCGCTCGCTCGGCTTCAGCCGCGGCACGATATCGATTCTGCTGTTCGGCGAAACCGGACTGATCGGAGCGGTCGGCGGACTCCTCGGCGCCAGCCTCGCGCTGTGGAAGTTTCACGAGGGAGTCACACTCGGCGCGGCGCTGGGAGGCAACGGCGCTCTATGGGTCACCCCCGATCAGGCGCTCAATGCGATCTTGGTGGCAATCGCGGTCAGCCTCGTCAGTGGATTGGTCCCGATAGTCGAGGCGCTCCGAATCTCACCGGCGATGGCGTTCCGCAAGGTCATCTGAGGCATTATCGAGAGCGAATATTTAGCGAAGGGTAGGGTTGCTGGGTTATTTGGCTTCGTTTGGTTTTTTTAACGAAGTTCCACAGGTTCCAGTGGGTTTGTTTTTGCGCTTTTGATTTCCTGCGCCGCCTGATTCGTCATCATCAAGGTCCACCGATCTCCCGACTAAACATCATACCCTCCCCGGCCACACCTGAGAACCGGCGAAAAGATCCAACATGAAG
>JBGPMZ010000383.1:0-3795 GCA_041487255.1 Binataceae bacterium (SeqCode)
CTCGCATTCTTCGGCGGCAAGGATGCCTTCATTCCGATCACCGAAGTCGACAAGTTCCGCGACGCGCTGAAGGCCGCGGGGAAGCAGGCCGAGGTGGTCCTGTACTCGGACGCGGATCACGGCTTCATGTGCGACGATCGTCCGTCGCATCATCCGACACATGCGAAGGAAGCGTGGGCAAAGACTATCGCGTTCTTCAAGACCCATCTGGGCTGAGCAATCGCCATCTTGAGTCGAAATGTGCAGCGGGCCGGCGCGTATCGCCGGCCCGTTTATTTTGTCGTGGTGGCCGGCGCGATGCTGCTTGCGTCGTGTTATTCGTCGAACTATCGGCGCGAGATGCTCGCCTCGGTCGCGCTGGTCACGAGCCTGTCCGACAAGCTCGCCGACTACTGCCGCGCGGATTTCATCATCGATAAGCATCCGCTCTCATCCGAGGAGATGGGCGAGTTCTACTATGGCCTCAAGAAGGCGCGCGCGTTCCAGCAGATGACGGCCGGGCGCAGTGGCGCAGACGCATCAGGCAAAGCCTTCGCCGAGTTGGCCGATGCGTATGAGAATTTCGTGCGCGACGGCGATCAGTATCGGCTCAATCCGTCCCACACGCATGTGCAATTGGAGCAACTGTTGAAGGATCGCGAGCTCGTCAAGCGGCGTGCTGACGAAGTGAGGCGCGCGCTCGACGCGGAATCGTAGGCGCGCCCAAAACCTAACCCCTGCCCCCTTCCCTTGAGGGAAGGGGGATCGGAGTTGGTTCGCGGAAACGTGCGTGCGCTAGCTAGCCTTCCAGTTGTTGCCGTAAGTATCGAGGTATGCGACCTCGCTCACCGGGCGGCGCTTCAGCGGGCCGAATTTGTTGATCGGATACCCCATCGGCAGCAACGCGTAGGTTTGGATCTCCTTGGGCAGGCCGAGGATCTCCTTCACCTCGTCTTCGAAAAAAATGTGCAGCGTCGTCAGCACGGTGCCGATTCCGAACGAGCGGCACGCCAGGATGATATTTTGCACCGCCGGATAGATGCTCGAACCGCCAAGCCGCACCATCTTGCCCATCTGGCTCATGATTTCCGGCGGCAGATTCGGCGTCGGTCCCCCCGCTTCGGTGCGGAGGCACGCGAAGAGTAACACCGGCGCCTCGTGCATGTGATCGAAAAGGTACATCGCCGAGTTCATCAGGGTCTGGAACTGCTTTTCGTCCATATGCGGCGGGCGCGGACGGTTGGCGTAGACCGCGGACAGGATCTGCGCGCCGCGGGCGTAGATGTCGCTGATCTTCTTTTTCTTGGCCGCGTCCTTGACCACCACGAATACCCAGTTCTGCTGATTGCTGCCCGACGGCGCGCGAATCGCGGCATCGAGAATCTTCGTCATGACATCGTCAGGAATCGGATCGGTTTTGTAACGGCGCAGCGCGCGCGCAGTATACATCGCATCAAACAACCCTATTTCCGCCATCGGAGACACCTCATTGGTCAGGAGTGGAATCGAATGAATATCAGATCATTGGAGGCTAAATAAAAGAGCGGCGGATCGCAGGATCCGCCGCCCAAGGCGAGGAGGAAATATCGCCTCAATCAGACCGGAACGTTCTTGGGCTTCGGCGCCGGGCCCATCAACATTTTCATAACCTTCTTCGCGTCTGCAGGATCCTTGACCATCACGCCGGGCTGATCGTGATGCTTCATTTGTTTGTCTTCTTCGGTAAACTCGCGGGTAGTCGCGCAGTACTCCAGCAGCAGCCCGTTGGGATCGCGGAAGTAGATCGAGCGGCACCATTCGTGGTCGACCACCGGAGTCACGTCGACACCGCGCTCGACCAACAAGGCGCGCTTGGCTTCGAGTTGCGGGATGTCATCGCAATGGAAGGCGAAATGATAGAACGCGCCCGGGAGGTTCTGCGCGCTGTTGATATCGGTCGCCCACTCCTGGGGAATACCCGGCACCTTCTCCGGACACATGAAGGCCACCAGCGTTCCGTCGCCGGTATCCATGAACACATGCTTGATTTTGCCACCTTCGGGAGGCTCGATGATGTCAGCCCAAGCGACCTTGCAGTCCAGTTTCCTGGTCCAGAAGTCGACGGTCCGATCCAGATCGAGGGTTGCAAGCCCCAGGTGATGGACCCCGTTTTTCATAGCGCGCCTCTTGAACGATGGTTCAGATTTAATCGATTAGTATCACGGCGCCAACCTATGCGCAATTTCTAATTCTCAAAAAGTCGTCATCCGGACTGATTTCTGATAAGCGACAGCATTCGGGTCTGAGATGGCGACATTTTTCACCGTCCTGAATGCGGCAAATCGATACCTCGGCTTAACCCGTTCCCAGTATTGGACCGACGAAGAACTCCGCGCATATACCAGGACTGCGCTCGACCAGACCTTGCGGGCGGCGGCCAGGATCCCTTTCTATGCCGCGCGTTGGGGCGCCTCGCCTCGAGCAGACGACCTACCGACGCTGCCGACGATCCGTCGGCGCGAGATCGAGGACCTGAATCGCTCGGCCCTCGGTCTTTATCCCGCAAGCTTTCGCTATTCGTCCGATTCTTCTTCGGGATCGACCGGGATGCCGGCGGAATTCCTTTTCGATGGCCATCATCAACGCGGTCGTTTCGCCGCCCGCATGCGTTACCTGCGCGCGAACGGCTGGACGCCATTCAAAACCACCGCGTGGCTGATCTATGCGGTATTTCGAACCGCGCGCAACGAAGATGAGCAGCTGATGCGAAGCCGCCTTCGCATGTCCAGCCACTTCATTGCCGCGTCGCCGGGCCTCGAGGGCCAGGTCGAGGAGCTCTGCCGCCTCGATCCGGTCTTCCTTTATACCTTCCCCTCCTATCTTGAAGTCTTGCTCAGCCGGCTCACCCAGATCGGACGCCGGCTCCCCTCGCTGCGGAAAATTTTCACTGGCGCCGAAGTGCTGGAAGACTCGCTGCGGCAGCGAACCAAACAGGCGCTCGGCGTCGACATCGCGGAGAATTACGGCTCGACCGAAGCGTTCCTCGCCTGGGAGTGTCCCGCCGGAAGTCACCACGTCAATGCCGAGCACGTGTTGCTGGAGATCGTCGACGACGATGGGCGCGCGGTCGCGCCCGGGCAGATCGGCAGAGTTCTGGTTACCACGCTGGAGAACCGTTTGGCGCCGCTGGTGCGATATGAGATCGGTGACTACGCCATCGCCACGGCCGGTAAGTGCGATTGTGGCCGTACGCTTCCGGTGATCGGCAAAATCGTCGGACGCGGGATGAACTTGTTCCGGCTTCGCAGTGGCCAGCTGATCTCGCCATGGCATCTCGCGAGCGCGGTCAGGACCAGCGCCGAGGTAAAACAATTCCAAATCGTGCAGAACTCGGTCGGGCATTTTACGGTCCGCTTCATTTCGGATTGCCCATTGATTGCCGGCGCCGAGGAAGTGATTCGGCGAGGCTTCCGCGCGATACTTGGTGATGAAGCGTCCCTCAACTTCCAGCGAGTGCGCGAAATCCCTCGCACCCCGGGCGGGAAGTACATGACCGCCCTCTCAGAATTGGCGGACTGACGCGATGTCTGCCTTGGGAATGGCCTTGGATGCGGCCCCGCGATATGCCTGCCTGTTACGATCGCAATATTGGAAGCCGGAACAACTTCGCGCATATACGGAGCGTCATTTGGGACGCACACTCGAGGCGGCGGCGAAGATTCCCTTCTATGCTGTCCGCTTCGGCGGCTCTCCCGGGCCGGCAGACTTCGCGCGCTTGCCAATACTCGAACGCACCGACATCGGCGCGCTCAACGCGTCGGTGCGCTCCATGTATCC
>JBGPMZ010000384.1:0-3781 GCA_041487255.1 Binataceae bacterium (SeqCode)
CGCCGGAAAGCTCGGCGACGGTCTTCGACGCGGCTGACATCGTGATCGGATCGCGTCCGTAGATATTGGCGATGCCGGTGGCGATGTTGAGGCGGCTGGTCTTGTCGAGCAGGTACGTGGCATGAGGAAACGGTTCGCGGCCGACCGCCTCGGGGATCCAGAGGGTTTGGTAGCCGAGTTTTTCGACCTTTTGCGCGAATTCCGCGGTTTGCGGCGCGGTCATCGCGTCGAGGAAAAACCACAATCCAATTTTTCCGAGTTCCATGGTGATCCCTAAGTAGCGCAGCTATCGCCCGATGCTCAAGGCTGGCGGCTAGTCGTCCTTCCGCATTGAAGGCTCGATGGTCCGCTTGCGGTGCCGGATGTACTCTTCAAGCGCACGCTCTACTGCCTCTTTCTTGGTGCGATGGCCTCCGATGCGTACCGCCTGCTTTACTAAGCGATCATCATCGATCACAAGACGCGCCATCTTCTGAATCTTACTCATCGCGCAACCCTCATTATAACGGGAGCATTCTCCGCTACTTAACGAAAATCCGTTTCCCTTCGTTTTCGTGCTCGCGCTAGATTGGCCGAATCCATCGACTCGCGAGGCAGCTATGAAAATCGGCTTAATGTTCGCCAACTCCGGACCCTTCACCAATCCCGATCTGTTTGCGCATCTCGTAACCACCGCCGAGAAAGTCGGGATCGAATCGATCTGGACGGTCGAGCACGTGGTTATCCCGCACGATTACAAATCCCCCTATCCGTATTCGGCGACCGGCAAAATTCCCGGCGGCGAGGATGTTTCGATTCCCGATCCACTGCAGCCGCTCTCCTTCGCGGCGGCGCTGACCAAAACCCTGAAACTCGGCACCGGCATCCTGATCCTCCCGCAGCGCCATCCGATCTATGTCGCGAAGGAGACCGCGACTATCGATCAACTATCGAAGGGGCGGCTGCTGCTCGGTATCGGCAGCGGATGGCTCGCCGAAGAGTTCCAGGCGCTGGGGCTGGATTTTCACAAGCGCGGCGCCATGACCGACGAATCCATCAAGGCGATGCGCGCCCTGTGGAGCGAAGGTGCGGCAACCTTTCACGGCAAGCACTACAACTTCGATGCGGTGAAGATGTTTCCCAAGCCGTTCAACAAGAGCGGGATACCGATCATCGTCGGCGGGCATTCGCCGGCGGCGGCGAAGCGCGCGGGACGCTATGGTGATGGCTTTTTTCCCGCACTCGGCGAGATTCCGAAGCTCAAGGAACTGTTCGCGCTGATGGCGACCGAGGCGCAAAAGGCCGGCCGCGCCGCGACGCACATCGAGCTGTCATGCATGGGGCGCGCGAAGCCCGACGTAATCAAGACGTTCGAGGACATCGGCATCTCGCGCGTGGTGGTGCCGCCTCCCGCGTTCGACCAGGAAGGCCTGACCCGAGGATTGGAGAAAATGGCCAACGAGGTCATCGCGAAGGGCTAAGCATGAGGCAGAGACTCGGACCGTTTGCACTAATTGCGCTGCTCCTCGCGACACTGGCTGGGTGCACCTCATCGAAGCCTCAAGGCTCGACTAGGGAAGGCGTCGCGGCGGCGACCAAATGGCTCGAATACGTCGATGCAAAAAAGTTCGATGAAGCGTGGGCGATGACGTCCGACGAAATCCGAGTCGGCCTCTGGAAAGAGCGCTTCGCTTCCAAGCTGGGACATCGGCGGGGTGGGCTGGGAAAGGAAGTCAGCCGTGTCATCAAAGACCAGGCCTTCGAGAGGGATCCGGAGCACGAGACGCCCGGCGAGTATGTCAAGATGCACTTCGCCACAAGCTTCGAAAATGGGAAAAGGACTGAGGCCGTCGTCGTCAAAAAGCAACCGGACGGCGGATGGAAGTTGATTCGGTACTCGGTCGAGCATGAATAGGCTCTCCGCGCGAAGAATCTACGAAATAGAAAGGGCGGCCACGATGGCCGCCCTTCGTTTTTTGCGAGCCGGTACGATCAGTCAAATCACCGAGCGCAATTGAGCACCAGCGCACTCATCGACGCGCATGCCTCGCTCGCGGTGCGATCGCACTCACATTCGTTTCTCTCCAGCGGCGCGCGCCGCCAGCTCTTGCCATCCGGCGCGATGGATGCGCAGCATTGCGACAGTTCAACCCGAGGACATTTCCGTGAGTGAACATCACAGTACGCGCGATCCGCTGATTGTCCGGCATGAGGCTCCGCTTGGATGGCTGAT
Organism: Binataceae bacterium (SeqCode); assembly: GCA_041487255.1. GTDB lineage: Bacteria > Desulfobacterota > Binatia > Binatales > Binataceae > DATGKG01. The sequence goes on from JBGPMZ010000384.1 coordinate 2,213, forward strand.
TCTGAACCGGCCGGAGGTCCGCAACGCGCTCAATCTCAGGAGTTGGCAGCGTATCGCCGAGGGCATGAAGGAGCTCGACGCCGACCCCGAGGTGCGCGTGATCATCATGCGCGGCGCCACGCCGGAAGCATTCATCGCGGGTGCGGACATCTCGGAGTTTCCCGCGATGCGCGCGAATGCCGAGCAGGCGCGCGCCTATCGCGACGCGCCCAACAACGCGATCGCGGCGATGCTCGAATCGCCCAAGCCGGTGATCGGAATGCTCGCGGGCGTCTGCATCGGCGGCGGCTTGCAGGTCGGGCTTTCGTGCGACATCCGGATCGCCGCGCGCGGCACCCGCCTCGGAATTCCGGCCGCGCGACTCGGGCTCGCGTATCCGCTCGACGGCGTTATCGCGCTGACCAATGTGGTCGGCCCGGCCATCGCGCGCGATATCCTGCTCTCGGCGCGGTTGTTCGACGCCGATGAAGCCCTGGCGATGGGGCTGGTCAATCGCGTGGTCGAGGGTTCAGCTCTCGAAGTAAGCGTGCGCGACTATGCGCTCAAGATGTCGGCCAACGCGCCGCTCACGATGGTCGCGGCCAAAACCGCGATTCGCGAATCAATCAAGGACCCGGAACATCGCGACCACAAGGCGGTCTCCGCGCTGGTCGCACGATGCTTCGACAGCGAAGACTATCGCGAGGGAGTTAAGGCGTTCCTCGAGAAGCGTCGGCCGAATTTCCTCGGCAAATAGCGGATTTAAGTCAAATATCCGGCCGCCCGCCACTGTCATTGTCGTCGCTGCCCACGACACAGACTCACAGTAGACATTCTTGCCTGTTTGCAACATCCAGTACGGTATGGCATAAAACTTACTGGCGAGTTTAATGCCTCGAAGTAGTTTACAGGAGGAACGCAGCGCGGAGACGCGCCGGCGGCTGCTTGAAGCCGCGGTCGCGTGCCTCAATGAGCGGGGGTATACGGGGACCACCACTACAGAGATCGCGGGCCGCGCCGGAGTGTCGCGCGGCGCGCAGGTGCATCACTTCCGGCACAAGGAAGAACTTGTGCTCGGAGCGTTGGAGCACATCTGCGCGCGCCGCCTGGCGGAGCTGGACTACGCCTTCGAGGAACTTCCGGTCGGGGGACTGGAGTTTCGGGTCGAGACGCTGATTGACCTGATGTGGACGGCGTTCCGCGGCCCCAGCTTTTACGCCTGGCTGGAGCTGCTGGTCGCCAGCCGCACCGAACCGATACTGCGGGTCGCGGTGCGCGAGACCAACCGCCGGCTGGCGATCGGGATCAGAAAGGCGTTCGCGAAGTTCCTCGATGATGGCTTCACCACTCCGGAACGCGCCGAGAAGCTGGCGCGAGTGGTCGAAATCGCGTTCGGGAAACTCGAGTCGATGGCGCTGGAGCGCGCGCTGCTCAGCGCCGACGAGCCGGATCCGCCGGACCTGATCAGGTCATTGGATGATCTGAAAAAGACCGCGCGCGAACTCCTGGGCGCAAGGGAAGAAGGCCAATATGGATCGCGGGGGTAAATATTGATGAGTGGAATGGCTGAGCATGCCGCTGGGGCGGGGC
>JBGPMZ010000385.1:0-3778 GCA_041487255.1 Binataceae bacterium (SeqCode)
CCATCGCGACCAACGACTGGGATCTGCACCTCGAGTACGCATGGGCAGCATGGGATTCGGTTGTGCGGTTTGGGCAAATGCCACATTGGGATCCGTACAAATGCGGCGGGATCCCCTTGCTAGCGGATCCTCAGGTAAGGGTTCTCACGCCATTCTTTCTGCTGCACCTAATGTTCGGCCTCTTTGCAGCGATTCGTCTTGAGGCGATGCTGCACGTTGTCGTCGGATGGACCGGCGGATACTACCTCGGCCGTCAACTCAGACTTGGGATTATTCCCTCCATCGTTTGCGCCTCGCTATTCCCGAGCAGTTCCTGGATGTACCTCCACTTCGCCGAAGGACACCTGGTCTTCGAGGCCCTCGAGTACCTGCCGTGGATACTGGCGATGTGGCTGCGCGCGTTGGAGACCGCCGAGGTGCTGCCAGTTGCGATCGGCGGGTTGCTCAGCGCGATCGCGTTTTCCGAGAGCGGCATCTATGTCGTCTACCTGACCATTCCGCTCATGCTCGCAGTTGGTCTCACGCTCTCCTTGCAGAATCGAAGCCTCAGGCCATTGGCGACGCTGGCCGCGATGGCGGTTTTTGCCGCCGGCTTCGGGGCGGTGAAGCTGGTTCCGGTGCTGGCGCTGGGGATTTCGCGCGGAACAGACTCGACGGAATGGCTGACATCTTCTCTGCTGGTGAAGGTGCTGTTCTCGCGCGATCAGAATCACAATCGATATATCCTGGGAATGTACTGGGGTTTTCATGAATACGGCGCGTATATCGAGCCGCTCTTCGCCGGATTGGCGATGGTTGGCGCGATGCGCTTCTTCCGCCGCGCGGCACCCTGGCTCGCCGGAGCTTTCATAACCTTGGCCTTGAGCGCCGGCAGCCCGGTGTGGTGGGCGCCGTGGCCGCTGCTGCACCAGCTCCCGCTCTATTCCTTCGAGCATGCGCCGACCCGCTTCCTGATTCCGTTTGTGATGGCGGTGGCGCCCTTGGCCGGTCTCGGGGCCCAGGCGATCGTCAACTGGCATCCCGGCTGGACTCGGCCGGCGATGCTGATCTTGCTCGCCGCCGCCATCGCCGATGCGGCGGTGGTCAACCATCCCAACCTTTGGATTTCGCTCCAGGGGCATCCGGTGGAGCGGGCGCGGTCGGCGCAATTCCGTCAATTTCGCGAGCCGACCGAGCGCAACATGTTTTCGCTCGCGCGATCCAATCAAGGCGCGCTGATCTGCTACGCGAACAACATTCTCGGCACCCATACCGTAGGCTACAACGATCCCGGATACCGAGGTGAGCAATATCTGACCTCGCCCGGGTCGGTGCAGCTGCAAAAATGGTCGCCCAATCAATTGAGCTACGATCTCGATCTGCCGGCGCCCTCGACGCTGGTGGTCAATCAGAACTTCGACCCGGGCTGGCTGGTGGCCGGAGGGGAGGGCCGGGTCTTCGCTCGCCAGGGGCTGGTCGCGGTCGAAGTTCCGCAGGGAAGGCAGCGCCTGCGTCTCGCATATAGGACCCGCGGCTTTCGACTCGGTTTCGCCATTACTTTGCTGACGCTGATGACAACTTTAGGACTGCTGCTGAGCGGTAGCTTGCGGGCGAGGGTTTCGGAGGTGACAGGTCGCCCACGCCGGCGATCCCACTGACCCTTGAGGTCCTGTAGCAACTCGTCGCATAAAGGAGAAGAGAAGTGTGACGTTCTGGAGAGGTAAAGGGGTCAAAGTCCTCATATGTCGCCGAACAGCGCAGTGGAATGAGATGAGTTAACGAATTTCTAACAGAAGATGAATATCGACTGAAAAGACACTCTGCACTTGCATCTGCACCTGCATAAGCGGTAAAGATACCGAGAATTTATGCGTTTTGGGTTAGGCACTTCCAAGGAAAATTCGCTCGCGAGGCTCTCCAAGCCGTCGCGGGCGCGGCGCTCGCACAGTAATTTCCCTTTACAATGCAGGGAGAAATGCGGGGAGATCGGTGATGCGCCAAAGCTCTATATCACGGCTCCGGATGTATGTTGACGAGCAAACCTGCGGCTTCGAGGAAGGCCGCACGATCGGGGAGGAACGAGTCATGAGTAGCATTAGAAAAGCGCGAAGTCTTATCGTTGCGGGCCTGTTTTTGGTCGCCGCCACGATGCTCGCCGCGCCGTCACATGCGGCGAGTTTGCGCAACGGAAACAACGGCGCCGCCGCCAATCCAGGCGGGCCCGGTGAGGTGCTGTGGACCTACTATGATGTCTATGAGCAAACCGGTTACGGCGACAACATCCTAACCCTGATCAATCCCAACTACAGCGCCAATCCGAGCCTCGGCGGCATCGCTCCCGATGCGTGCGCGATGATCTATGTGTTCGACGACGACGAGGAGATGGGTGAGTGCTGCGGTTGCCCCATCAGTCCCGCGGGCATCGAAACCTTCTCGACCCGCAAAGACTTGACCTCCAACTGGGGAATCACCGGGTCAGAGGGAGTAGACAACGGCAGCGGAACCATCGCGATTGTCGCTTCTGATTCGAACGTTCCTTACGTCGCGGCCGGTGCCGGCAGCAACGGTCAATTCTGCCCGGATACGCAGAGCGGCGCTTGTTTCGCCGGATGCGATCCGACTGCTCAGCCAGGTTACAGCGTTTCCTCAGCCTTCAATCTACTCGGCAGCATCGTTCACAACCAGAGAATTGATTATGCTATACATGGGCTGACCCAGGTTCCGCTGTTCGACAATGGGAGCGGCGACCCGGAAAATCTTTTCTATCTGCAGACGCAGTGCAGCGCGCTGGTGGGTAATGGAAGCGGCGGCGGTACTTGTAACTGCCCGGTAATTCCGCCTACTCCTCCAGCCACTCCTCCGCCGCCTTCACGGACGCCGACGGCGACGCCGACCACTACGCCGACCACTACGCCGACGGCGACGAGGACCACCACGCCGACGCCGACGACGACGCCGACTCGAACCGCAACGACGACGCCGACCACCACCGCCACGCCGACGCCGACTCCGACGCCGACCAGAACCGCAACGACGACGGCGACTCCGACTACCACGGCAACTCCGACGCCGACCACCACCGCAACGCCGACCGCGACCTCGACTGCGCTGGCGCCCAGCAACGCGGGCGGTGGAGCGCAGGACAATCAGCACTCCGGCGCTACGACAATCCTCTGTCCGGCCGGCAGCAACCTTATGCAGCACCAGCTGATCATCATGGCAGTCAACTTGCTCGGTACGAGCGTTAGCATCACTGCGCCTGTCCCGTCGGGGGGACCGCTACATCCCCCTTGGACTCAGCTAGGCAGCACGATAACCGTCGGGAACTATGAGCAGGCATTGTTCTGGCACGAGGTCGGGAGCGATCCTACGGAAGCTGCGGGATCCTTCACCTTCACCTATGGTTCTTCCGTCAGGGGTGCCTGCGCAGGCGTGACCTACACGAATACCTGCCTGCAGAGTGGGACGCCATGCACGGACCCAATCTTCGACTACAGCTCCGGCACCAATGCGCTGGCCAACAGCGTCACGCAAACGGGAACCAGTCTGAACGGCGCTACGTTGGGACAGATAAAGGTTCCAGCCTTGGGCAGGGCCGTGGCCGCTTATGGCTCCTCGGATACGTTCTCCGAATTCGGCCAAGGCTTCAACTCACTGTGTAACAGCAACGGCGCTGCGTGTCCGTCCATCGGTGGAGCCTTCGGACTCGGAATGGGAGGCCCCATCACCGGGAGAACCGGCGTGAACGGCGGCATTGACATGGCCGACAAGGCCGAGCCCAGCGCGGGCAACGACGGTC
>JBGPMZ010000386.1:0-3778 GCA_041487255.1 Binataceae bacterium (SeqCode)
CGTAACCGCGCCGCCGCTCCGCAAGCACCCGCGCGCCGAATGATTGAGCGACTTCGCGGGTGCCGTCGGTCGAGTTGCCGTCGATGACGAGAATCTCGAAGCTGAGTTTCTCGCGCGCGAAAATCGACTTGAGCTGCGGGAGCAAGGCGCGCACGTTCTCGCACTCGTTCATGACTGGCAAAACGACCGTGATATCCATCAAATCCTCTACAACTTGTTTATGATGAAACCGGCTCGGATGAAATATCGGCGCGCATGATTCGATCGCATCCGCTTGCCGCGCTCCGCTACGGGCCGTACCTTCTGCAATACGAGGTTGTGCCAAGGATGAGGGTGATGAGGGCATCGTTTCGTCTCCTGGTTCCATTGCTCGGATGCGCAGTTCTGGCCGCGATCGCAGCGCGTCCGCTCGATGCGCTCGCCGCTCACGCCAAGCCGCCTCCGCATCGCCTGCGCTCGGCGAAAATGGCGGCCGCGCCGCCGATCGTGCCTCTCTCGCAGATCCGCGCCTTCAACGGCCTGCCCGCGCCGTTCGCTCTCGAAGCTAAGTCGGCGTTGATGATCGACGAACGCACCGGCGCCGAACTCTACGCATTCAACGAGCACGAGAAGATGCAGCCCGCGAGCCTCGCCAAGATCATGACATTCTACCTGACGCTGGAAGCGATTCATCAAAATCGGATGACGCTCGACACCCAGGTCAACATCAGCGAGGCGGCGTGGCGGCTATCGCTCAACGACTCGGTCTCGCGAATGTTCCTGCAAGTCGGCCAAAAGGTTGCGGTGCGCGACCTCCTGTTTGGGCTGATGGTGTCATCCGGCAACGACGCCGCGGTCGCGCTCGCGGAATACCTCGGTGGCAGCAGCGAAGCGTTCGCGCAGCAGATGAACGACAAGGCCAAACAACTCGGGCTTACCGAAACTCATTTCACCAATCCCGATGGTCTCCCCACCGAAGGCGAGTACACCACCGCCGCCGATGTGGTGAAGCTCGGACGCGATTTGCAGGATCGGTTTCCGGACTCGATCGCTTACACATCAGCGAAAGATTACACCTGGGCGGCGGTTGGTCCCGAGGGAAAAATCAAAAACATCACGCAGCGCAACTTCGATACGCTGCTGTTCTACGATTCGCGCGCCGACGGAATCAAGACCGGTCACGTCGATGAGGCGGGCTATCACCTTGTGGCGTCGGGGCATTCGGGCGAGATGCGGCTGCTCTCGGCGGTGATGGGCACGACCAGCATGGAGAAGCGCCGGGTCGAGACCAAGCAGCTCTTCGATTGGGGCTTCCGCACTTTCAACACCGTGCATCCCGATTGGCACAAGACGGTGCCCCCGTCGCTGCCGGTCTATCAGGGAACCGCGGAGACGGTCGCCATCGCGCCGGCTGCCGATTCGTATGTCACCTGCCTGCGCGGCAAAGAGAATCAGGTCACGGCGAGCTATGTTGGCAACGCGAAATACCTCCTCGCGCCGATTGCGAAAGGATTCGCAGTGGGCGGCTTGGCTGTGATGCAGGATGGCAAGGAGATCGCGTCGATTCCGGTGGTCGCGCAAGCGGCGGTGCCCGCCGCAGGCTTCTTCAAACGGCTCAAGGACAAGATTCGGCTGAAGCTGTAACTACGAGCGTCGCAAGGCGCGCCCGGGCCGCGCACCGACGTGAACGCCATCGCGCACCACGGCGGCGCCATTGACGAACACGTGGCCGATGCCGGCCGGGTAACGGCGCGGATCGGCGTAGGTCGCGGTGTCGAGGATCTCCTTCGCGTCGAAGATCACCAGGTCTGCGAAGGCGCCTTCGCGAATCACGCCTCGATTGCGAAGATGGAATTTCTCCGCCGGCATTCCCGTCATGCGATGAATCGCCTGCTCGATCGTGAACAGCCCGCCGTCTCGCGCGTAGTGCCCGATGACGCGCGGGAAAGTCCCGTACAATCGCGGATGAGGTTTGCCGCCCATCGCCAAACCGTCGGAGCCGATCATCGTGCTCGGATGCGCCATCACCGTGCGCACGTCGTCCTCGTTCATCAGATCGAGGATCACGACGGTTCCGGGATCCGCGCCGATGATCCTGCGCGCCGCTTCGAGTGCGCCGAGGTCCATCTCCGCGGCGATGGCATCGAGGCGGCGCCCTTCCCATTCAGGATGCGACGGCACCGACGCGATCAGAATTCGCTCGGCCGGAATCGTTCCCATACCGCCGCGCGCGCCGCTCTCGTCGAGGCCTCCATTCTGCAGGACCGCACTCAGGACCGTACTGCCTGACGTATAAGGATACTGATCGGCGGTGACGTCGATACCGCGCGCGCGCGCCTGCTCGATGAGCTTCAGCGACTCGCGCACCATGCCCCAGTTCTCCTCGCCCGAGGCCTTGTGATGCGAGATTTGCACGGCAACTCCGGCCTCCTCGCCGATCCGAATTGTCTCGCGCACCGAATCGAGCAGGCCGCGCGCCTCGTTGCGCATATGACTGGCGTAGAGCGCGCCGCTGTCGCGCATCTCGCGCGCAAGCTCGATGATCTCCTCGGTGCGCGCGTAACGTCCCGGCTCGTACACGAGGCCGGTGGAAAGCCCCACGGCGCCCGCGTCGATCGCATCGCGAAGATAGCCGCGCATGCTCGCCATCTCTTCGATGGTTGGCTCGCGCTTCGCGTTGCCCATCGCGCCGAGGCGGAGACTGCCGTGGCCTGCGAGTACCGCGACATTGATACTCGGAGGATTCTCGTCGACGGCGCGGAAGTATCCGGCATAATCGCTCCATGCGGGGACTTTCGCCTGCTCGCCGTGCAGCGCGCGAAAAATCACCGCCGCGGCAGGATTCGGCGCGGCCCCCATTCCGCAGTTGCCGATGACATCGGTGGTGACGCCCTGCATCACCTTGAAATCCATCTCGGGCGTGAGGAACACCGCCCAATCGTCGTGGCTGTGAACATCGATGAAACCCGGCGCGACGGTGAGGCCTCGCGCGTCGAGCTCGACGGCATTGCGGTCCTTGATCTCACCGACGGTAGCTATTCGATCGCCGCGAATCCCGAGGTCGGCCTCAAATGATGCGGCGCCGGTCCCATCGACCATCGCGGCATTGCGGATGATGACGTCATAGGCGGTGCTCATCGTGCGCTCCTACTTCTCGATTTTGAGGAGGAAGGTACCATCGGCATGCGCCTCGGTAGCGAGTATCGCATGGCCCTCGGCCTCGGCCGCGCGCGGGATGTCACGGTAGCCGCGCGGATCGTCGAGGATCAGTTCCAAGACCTGGCCGGGTTCCATCTGTTCGAGGCGAACCTTGGCGCGCGCCCAGTTCAGCGGGCATTTGATGCCGCGCAGGTCGAGTCTGATCGGGTTCATGCGATGCACATCGTTAGGTTGCCGAACCTGCCCCGCCCATCCGTCCGTCTCCTTCGGTCATGGCGCAGACTCTACCTCAAATCGCGGGCGTTGTCGGGCTGCGGGCCGCGATGGAGATGCGCCTGATTCAATATCTGATCGCAGGTAAGCAGTTCGCCCAGCGCTTTGAGGCGAACGAGCAGTTGAGGATATGACTCGATCCAGAATTTCGAATAGCAGTCGTGCAGTCCGATCGCGACAAAGCTGCGCGATCTTGCCGTTTCTATCACGCGCTCGGTCCAGTGCTCGTAAGTCTCAGCCCCGGTGCCAAGAGCGTAGTCATCGATGTGTGCCGGGATTTTCACGATTCCGTTTTTCGACTCGGGGCAGATCGAATCCAAATGACGTTGCCGAGGACATCATCCATTCGAAGTTGTGGAAGCATAGC
>JBGPMZ010000387.1:0-3777 GCA_041487255.1 Binataceae bacterium (SeqCode)
AGCCTCCATTGCCGGCGACGCCGATCGAGCGAGGTTCAGTGTAACCGCCGTCGCGAAAATTGAGCAGCCGGGAAAAATCCAGTTGCGCGCCGGCCGCGTCGAGCCTCGCGACGAATCCGCAATCGGCATTGTTCGCCGGGCAGATCGCGCCGCCCGCGCTCCCACCCGCGTACATCGTACCCGCGACGTAGGCCTTGCCTGCGCCGTCGAGACCGATGGCATTTCCCGCCATGTAGTCCGGCGGACCGAGGAAGGTTGAATACTCGAGGGCGGTGCCGATCGGATTGAGCCTGGTGACGAAGGCCGCGCGATCGTGTCCACTCGAGGACGTGAAGCTGGTCCGATACGCACGTGCGGTCACCGGAAAGTCGGTCGAGGTGGTGACTCCTGTCACGAGAGCATTTCCCATCGCATCCGCCGCGATGCCGGAGGCCGATGATGTGGCGCTCCCGTTGAGAAACGTCGAGTAGATAAGTCCGCCACTCTGATCGAGCGCGGTCACGAACGCACTTTTGCTTCCAGAGAAGTTGGTCTGGAACGCCCCCACCGTCACGGGGTAGTCCTGCGACATCGTATAGCCCGCGACGTAGGCGTTACCGGCGACGTCCACCGCGATCGAAGTGCCTTCATCCTCGTAGCTCCCGCCGGCGTAGGTAGAATAGATGAGCGCCGTTCCAGCCGCATTGATTTTGGCGATGAAGACATCATCTGCGCCGCCCGGCGCCTCAAACAGACCCGGCTGAAACGCATCGGAGGTGATCGGAAAATCGTCAGAATCGGTGTAACCGGTAACGATCGCATTGCCCGACGAATCGACCGCGATCGCGGCGCCAAAGTCGATGAGGCTGCCACCGAGATAGCTCGCATACGAAAGCAGCGGATCGATCACGAGCGGGAGGCGGCGGTCATAGGCGCCGATCGCGAAGCCGACCGTGCGCGCATCGCGCATCACATATCTGCCGGAAACAATTCCCATAACGCCGTGCGAGACCTGGTAGATGACCGGCGCCTTCTGCACCACGCTGCCGCTCGAGGTTGCGATGACGAGATCGCCGTGGGAGTCGATGGACACTTCGTCGGCGCCATCGATGCCGAGCCGGATGCGATTCGGATCCGCCTCGGGCGCGAGGGTGAAATCGTATTCGAGGCGGCCTTCGGTACCGCGATATTTCAGATTCACGCCGGGATAGATGTTGCGAACTTCGACCCCCGCGAAAGTCGTGACGTTGGTACGCCATCGCGTGCGATCGGTTCCGAGGAAGTAGTTGCTCGTGCCGGGGAGCTGCTCAACGCCGATTGCAGGCGCATTTGGGTCAGCGCCTTCGAGTCGCATCCGCAAGATGCAATACTTACGCGCGAGATATGCGATCGGAAGCCGCGCATCATGGTCGCGCAGCTTCAGCACCGCTTCGGTCGCAGCTACAGACAGAGTGTATCCGGCACCGCGCGCGACGAACTTCACTCGAGGGTCAGCTTGGCCGCGATTCTCTTCGAACGCCATCGGCAGCCGCCCGTACGCTCGCATCGGCCCTGCGGAAACCGCGTCGTGACGATCGCATCCGATGACGAGGATCGCGAGGATAGCGAGCACGACGAGGAGCAACTGCGATGACCGCGCGTGGTTCCGCGAGCATCTAGGCATCAATCTGACTATCTCAAGCTCATTACAGATTTGATAGGAAGACATAACCCATCACATCTATAAATAGCATAACGCCTTTAGGTAGTCTAAAGTGCAAATAAGGAGCGCAAGGTTGGCGCGAGGAAACGCAGCGGGGTGTGGCCGAGGCGTCGGGAACGTTCCCCGGTTCCTCAGCCATAGTTCAGAAGATCGACGCTAACGATTCCTTTAGCGTGATCTCAATCCGCGTCTTTGCAATGCTGCATTCGGAGGCAATCTCAAGATGACTCGAGCTATCGGTGCGATCGCGATTCTGGTGGCAGTCGTTTTCAGTGCGCAAATTTCGGCGGCGCAGCCAAGCGTCGGCAAGATCACCAAGGTCAGCGGGGTTGCGAAGCTCCAGCGCGGTGCACAAGAACTCGAGGCCACGGTGGCGATGCCGGTTGCGATCGGCGACAAACTTCGCACCATGAAAAGTGCGCAACTGTCGGTGACCTTCAAAGACGGGAGCAGCGCGGAACTGGGCGAATCGAGTTTCCTGTCCATCGAAAAATATGCGCTCTCCGGCTCCGCCCGCAAATCGTCCTTGCTCGCAGTCCTGGCCGGACGGCTTCGCACGATCGTCAAGGTCGCCACCGGCAGTGAGCCAAGCTTCGAGGTTCACACGCCCAATGCGGTCATCGCCGTGCGCGGCACCGACTTCGAGACCGCGTACATCGAGGGCCGCGCCTGTCCCGAGGATCGCAGCTGCATGCGCTACACCACCGTGGGCGTCTCGAAAGGCATCGTTGCGGTCAGCAATCCCTCCAATCCCGCACCGCCGCTCGAAGTCCACGAAGGCTACGAGACCACAATCCCGTGCGAGTCTCGCGCAACCTCACCCGCGCCGCTCGGCATGCAGGAAATGGGCGCGCCCGGATATCACTAGAATGATGCTGTGCGGAATGACGCACCGCGCGCTCGTGGTAGCCGTTCTGCTGATGGCAGGAGCCGCGACGGCGGAGGCCCTGCCCTATTCCGATTTCTTCACCACCGCGGATCCGCAGCATCTGAGTATGACCATGTTCGCCAGCGGTATCGCGGCGGAAAGCAAGTACACGGCGACGCACGAGGGCTTCGAGCTCGAGCAAACCCTCACTCCATACCTCAGCATGGTCGGCCGCGTTTCGGCGTATCAGGGCTACGAAGGCAGCGGATGGGACTGGCCAGGCGCCGGACACAGATCACGTCCGCGAAGCTTCGGCGTGCTGCTCGGTGGTTTGGATTTCCTGCCGCTGCAGGGAGCGTCGCTGAAGATCCTCGGCGGCGGCGATATCGGCGACAGCGATCGCGCGCGCATCGAGGGCGACTTCTCCAGCTGGCTGTGGTTGCACAGCCGCCATCCCGTCAACCTGTCCTTCATGGGCGATCACTTTTACAACAACGGACTGAGCAGCGGCGCGGTCGATTTGCGAACGGTCGTGGCGTCGTCGCCGAAACTGATGTGGCTAGTCGGCGTCGGCGGGCAGATGTGGGGCGGCGCCTCGGAGACGCATCTGATGAAGGAATTCGGTCCCGACCTCGGCGTCGTGCTGCGACAATGGAAAATCAGCGTCGATATCCAGGCTGGTTACGGAAATCTCGGCGGCTACGGCACCGTCGGCATCTCACGTCATTTCGGATGGGATGAGGAGTAAGCCCAGTCGAGTTTGCGCAATCGGCGCGGTTTGAGTAGCTATCGTCAAATCAGGAGGTCTTCCCATGACACCAGCACAACAGAAAGAACGAGCGGTCGAATTTCTATCGATGCTTGAGAATCCCGACCCGGCGAAAATCGAACCGATCGTCGCCGACAACTTCGAATGGCGCGTGATGACCCGGATGCCCGGCTTCGACCCGGTCAAAGGAAAGGACGCGCTGAAAGGTTTCGCGAAAGGCCTGAAAACCATGATGCCGAACGGCGTGAACATGAAGTTCGGCACCGTGTTCAGTGAAGGCAACCATGTCTCGGTCCAATGCGAGTCCAACACCACCGCGGCGAATGGGCGCAAGTACAACAACCTCTATCACTTCTACCTTCGCTTCGATGGCGACCGGATCGCGCAGGTACTCGAATACTGCGACACCAATCACGCGCGCGAGGTCTTCGTCGTCGCGTAGGGTGAACCATGATCATC
>JBGPMZ010000388.1:0-3769 GCA_041487255.1 Binataceae bacterium (SeqCode)
AAAAATCGGGAAATGTCTGATGCATAGGTTTGCGTCGTTCGGCCTCCGCCTCGGTTTGATCCTTGCGATCGCGTCAAGTGCCGTTCTGCTCTCGACGCGCCGGGCGATCACGGACTCGCTGATCGGGGTGACCAGCCTCGGCGCGCTAAATTCCGATGACTCCGTGACGTGGTCGCAACTCGGCGCTGACAGCACCACGTTGTCATCCACTATCAATGCAAACTCGGCAAACGGGATCGCCGTCACCGGCAATCTGGCCAACAGCGGCAGCCTCGTCTCGGTGGTATGCCCCGCCTCGCCATGTAGTTGGTCATCCACCGATGGATCGGGATTCGCCGCCGGAGAAAGCGTCATCTGGACGTCCGACCTCGGGAACGGAGGTACCGGACCGCTGACCCTCGCCTTCAGCAGCAGCGTGAGGGGAGTAGGCGCGCTGATCCAGGCCGACGGGCCGGGAGCATTCACGGCAAAGATTCAAGCCTTCAATGGCAACACTTCGCTCGGCTCATTCACGACCACCAGCAATGCCGCCGGCGACGCAGTGTTTCTCGGCGTCGTCGACAACACCGCCGCGCACATCACCTCGGTGGTGTATAGCCTCACCGCATGCACCGGCGCATGCGCCGATTTCGCGATCGATACGCTATTCATCAACTCCAACTCAGCCGGACCTACGCCGACCGCGACCGCAGCGACTGCGACTCCTACCGCCACCGGCGGGCCTACGCCGAGCGCTACCGCGACCGGACCCACTGCAACTGCGACTCCGACCGCAACGGCAACTCCCGGACCGACCGCGGCACCTACCACTTCGATGCAGGGGAGTCCTGCCCAGATAAACTTCGGCAACGTCGACGCGAGTGGCTCCAGCAAAGCGCACAAGGTGAGCATCGCCGACAAGGGTGCCAGAGACGCGCTGATCGGGAAGGTCAGCCTTCCAGGTGGGTACTCGATCGTGCCGGGAACCGATCTTTGCTCGAATCAGACCGTGCCTCCGAAGAAGAGCTGCACGATGATGCTGCAGTTCTCGCCGGCCACCCTCGGCGCATCGTCGGGCACGCTATCGGTGGCCTACAACGGGGTTCCCGCCACCGTGAACCTCTCCGGCAACGCAACGGCGGTCTCGCTGAAGGCTCCTTCAAAGGTAAACTTCGCTCCGGTCGTCGCAGGATCCGCGGGTCCTCAAAAGCCGGTAACGATTTCTAACCTCAGTAAGACCGCGACCGTGCAGATGGGCACGGCTATCCTCAGCGGGCCGTTCACTGTCGCGAGTGATACCTGCTCCAACGCGTCACTCGGGCCGAAAGGAAAATGCGCGATCGCTCTCGAGTTCGCACCGCCGCAAGGCTCGACCTCGAAGAGCACGCTCACGGGAACCCTGGACCTTGGTTTCACCTATGGCGCGAACAACGGCGCAGCTCCGACCATCACGCTTTCCGGGAAGGTGAAGTAGGCGCGCTCGACCCGACTGCCTACTTCGATGCGGGCGGTCGCTTGATCTCAATCAGCAGCGCATTCACACCTTTCGAACCTGCCTCGAACTCGCGGACGCCTCCCGGAAGCCATTCGGGTTTGCCGACGACTCGCTCGAGGGTGGTAGTTTTCCCGTCCGGCGTCTTCAGCGTCGATTCGTAGTTGGAGAGCGGAACCACCACCGCGTCGTCGATTTCATGGAGCTCGACTTTGGTGTTCGGCTCGACCGAGACATGGAGGACGCGAGTACGGTCGTTTTCGAGCATTACCTTGAAATGCGCGGGGTCGGTCTTCGCTGGGTCCTGCGCCAGAGCGGCCGCAGCGCATAGCGCGATGAGCGCGGCGAATCCGGCTCCGAATCTTAAGATTGATGCGAATGATTTCATCGTTACCTCGCGGCGCGGTTGAGTTCGGAAATCACTAAGCCTACCAGCGCCGGCGCGCAAGCGGATGGATCTCTTCGCGCATAGCGGCGCGGTTGATAGATCTCGAAATCGCTTTCGCACGACTCGAAAACATGAATGGCGCGATGGGAGAGAGTCATGGACATTGCCCGCAAAGTCGCAGTCGTGAGTGGCGCCGGATCAGGGATCGGACGCGCTGCGGTCCTCGCGCTCGTCGAGCGCGGCGCCAAGGTCGTCGTTGCGGATATCGATGAGGATGGCGGGCAGCAGACGATCCGCCTGGCGGCTGAGAAGGGCGGCGTCACCGTCTTCGCACGTTGCAACGTCACGAAGACCGAAGAGCTTGCCGCTGCTTTCGCGTGCGCGACGAAGCAATTCGGACGACTGGATATCGCATTCAACAATGCGGGCATCGGTGGCGAGGATCTGTTTGCCGATGACCCCGGCCCCTGGGCGCGCGTTATCGACATCGATCTCACGGCTGTGATCGATGCGACCCGAATCGCCGTTCGCGAGATGAAGCGCGCCGGCCGCGGCGGCGTGATCGTCAACACCGCATCGCTGATCGGGCTGGGTCCGATGGGAGCCGCTCCGGTCTATGCCGCTGCAAAGGCCGGCGTGGTCAACTTCTCGCGCTCGCTGGCGTACCTCGCGAAGGAATCGAACATTCGCGTCAACACGATCTGCCCCGAGCTGGTCGACACTCCGATGGCGCTCGGCTTCGGCGAGGAGCGCTTGGCGGAGTTGCGCAAGACCGGCGGGATTCTCAAGCCCGAAGACATCGCGGCAGGTGTGTTGGAACTCATCGAGGACGAATCGCGCGCCGGGTCAGTAATGAAAATCACCATTGGTGGCGGCCGCGAATACGCCTTCGCATAGGAGACGGGACTCGAACCCGGATATCTTCACGCGAGACGCCGGGATTGCTAAGTCTGGACAGGGCGATGGCTATCGAACTGAAAGCATACGCGGAGCGCATCGGTTACGCGGGTCCGCTCGCGCCGGATCTCGCGACGCTCAAGAACCTGCACCTCGCGCACGCCACGCACATCACCTTCGAGAATCTCGACGTGCTGCTAGGCCGGCCGATCCGTCTCGATCTCGAAAGCCTGTGCGCGAAGATGATCGCGGGCGGGCGCGGCGGTTACTGCTTCGAGCAGAATGCGCTTTTCGCCGCGATGCTGGAGGCAGTCGGCTTTCGCGTCACGCGGCTGGCGGCGCGGGTGCGAATGCGCAGCACGAAGATGACGCCGCGCAGTCATATGACGCTGATGGTCGAGGTCGCGGGCGAGCGCTTTCTGGCCGATGTGGGCTTCGGCGGCGAAGGCCTGCTGCATCCGATTCCGCTGCGAATCGATGCGTCGGCGCGACAGTTCGGTTGGACATATCGAGTTATCATCGACGGCCCATTCCATGTTTTGCAGGCGCTGCACGGCGCCGAATGGTTCGACCTCTACGCCTTCACCCTCGAGCAATCGTACCCGGTTGACTATGAAGTAGCGAATTACTACATCTCGACTAATTCGCACTCGCCCTTCGTGCACATGATCTTCGTGTCGCGGCCGGGGACCGATGCGCGCTGGACGCTGATGAATCGCCGCCTCGCGGAGCAGCGGCCCGACGGTATCAGACAAACGATGCTCGCTGATGACGACACGGTGCTGAAGGTGCTCGCCGATCGCTTCGATCTGCACTTCCCGTCCGGCACCCGCTTCCCCTACGATGAGAAGGCCGTCCTCAACGGCTAGAGCATCGCGCGAGCGGGCGTCGATCCTTGATCGGCGCGGCGCGACCTCTTACGGAGTGAAAATGCGGCCACTTGCGATAGTGATTTTGTGGTCGGCGCTGATGACGGTCTGGATGCCCGATCGCGCAACCTCCGCCGCTGACGC
>JBGPMZ010000389.1:0-3750 GCA_041487255.1 Binataceae bacterium (SeqCode)
CGCGATCGATGCGTTCGTTTTCCAGCCATAGCACCTGCAGCTCGGCGGGTAACTGGCTGGCGACGTCGAACGCTTCTTTGGGAGTGATTCTTTCGCGCAGCTCCTGGAAGACCGCGTAGGTAGTCGCTCCCGCGCCCTCCACATCCGTTCCCGCTCGTTGAGCGACACGCGCGATGAATTCCTTTTCGTTCATTTGCCTGTCCTCCCGCGCGCAGTGGCGTTCACCTTCAGGCGCGCCAGCAGAGTCCCGTCTTCGTCATCCCATGAAAAACGCGGCTTGCCGCCAAATGCCTTGGCAACTTCGCGCGCAATGCGATGCGCGAGTTTTTGCGAGGTCGTCAGCACCTCGAGTTCGTTTCCGCTCCAGGTACTCGAAAGCACCTTGCGCTCGGGCTGGGTATAGCCGGCCCGGCTCTCTACATTGCTGATGCGACGGGAGATCTCATCCGGGCTCGCCGCGGCGCGCTCGGGAAGCTCAATCAAGACCCGGCCGTGATACTCGCCCGCTTCTGCTTGTGCGCATCCGGGGCAATGCACCCAAGCTGCACGGTCTGCCAATTCCGTTGACAAGCTGCGGCCCCGCCGCCAGGTCTTGGCTGAATACACCGCCCCGCAACGGTCGCAGATCGATGGATCGCGGAACTGAAGCTTGCGCGTCACCGGCGGACTCATGTCCGAGCGCGAGCCGCGGCGATCCATGCTGCGGGTGAGCCCCTTTCCACCGGTTTCCCTGGTTAGTCCACTTTTCATTTCGTCACCGCTCTCCTCGGGAATTCGAGTTACTCGTCCGCAAATGATTGCGCGGCCGCTTCAACTTTCAAGAATGCCTTCAACACATCGGTGGTCGTAAGGATGCCGACCAGCTTGCCATCTTCGACCACCGGCAGACCGCCGATCTTGTGCGAGATCATCAGCCGCGCCGCATCTTCGACGCTCATCCTGGGTGTCACCGTTTTCGGATCCGGAGTCATCGCAGCGCCAATTCTTATCGAATCGAGATAGCCGACGTGCCTGCGAACGTCGCGATCGGAAATGATCCCGACGAGTCGGTCGCCGTCCACGACCGGAACCCTGCGAAAGCCCCCGAGCTCCATCAACTTGGCCGCGATTTGCAGGGTGTCATGCGAAGAAACGGTCTTCGGTTCATACGTCATCAGCCTACTGACGAGCATCGGTGTTCACCTCGATGGCCATCTTAAGTGCAAGGCTCCTGCCATAGCTGGAAGCCCTCGAAGGTGGTCAAAATCGAGCTACTGCCGTCAAAGACTTTCCCTTTCGGTTGCGAATCGTGCCATCAAATCGGCCTCACTGACGCCGATCGCTACATCTTTCAGAATGGAACGTTCAACGAGTGTTGAGAGCTTCCTTGTGACCGGGTGGCACGGCAATCGCTATGAGGCAAATCTCCGCAACGCTCGGTGAGAGAATCCGAATGACGTATCCATTCAAGAAAATTCTTTGCCCGATCGATTTCGATGAAAACTCCCTTACCGCGCTCGACGCCGCGGCCGAAATGGCGCGGGCGTCCGACGCCATGATCGAGCTGCTACACGTTGTCCCGATCATCATCCAGCCGGGCGGCACGCCGATTTATGTCGACGTTTATACGGCGGAGGAAAACGACTCGAAGGCGAAGCTGCTGGAGCTCGCCAAGGCTCATCTCGCGGGCGTGAAGTACGAACTGAAAACCACCGTCGCACAACCGGCCGCGGCAATTCTCCACGCCCAAAAGGAGACCGGCGCCGATGTCATTGTGATGAGCACACACGGGCGGCGGGGTCTTGCGCACCTTATCCTGGGCAGCGTTGCCGAGCGCGTGGTGCGGGAAGCGCTATGCCCGGTGCTGACGATTCATAGCCATGATGCCACCACCACAGAGCCGGCGACCGCGCACGCATGAACCGCGTCAAACCGAGAGGCACTGCGGCGGCTTGCTAACGGAGCATGCGGCGTGATTTGACTCTCTGCCATGACGATCGAGCGAGAGAATACCCGGCGCTTCGCAATCCGGTCCCGCGCATACACAACAGCGATAGCATCCGTCATTTGCGTGTTGGTCGGAGCGGCCTCCGCACAAATGTCCGCGCCTTCGCCGGCAAAGAAGGATTTCGTGCTGCACTGCGCCGACTGCCACGGCGTCGACGGCAAAGGCAATGGCCCCGCAACCCAGGTCATTCCGGGATTCAAGCCGTCCGACTTGACGCTTCTCCGTAAGAACCACGGGGGTCAGTTTCCGCGCCAGGACGTGTATGACGTCATAGATGGTCGCAAACGGCTGCCCGGCCATTACGACGCGGACACCGACATGCCGATTTGGGGTCTGATGTTTCAGCCCGAGGGCCGCGAGTTCAGCCCTGAAGCAGAAGCGAAGGTGAAAGCTCGGCTCTCAGCGCTGGTGGCCTATGTCGAAGGAATCCAGCAGAAGTAGCGTCTCGACTAGAACCCGAATTTGATGATCTCCGGACGGCTCTCGGCGTACGCGCGCGCGAAGCCGAGCTGCTCGTCGGTCCCGGCGTGAATCTCGAACAGGGGATCGCCCTTCGAAACTACCTCACCGAGCGCGCGCAACATCCGCACGCCGGCCGCTACATTGGCCGGCGCGCCCGCACGCTTAGCTACCCGTGCGATTTCCCAGCAATCAATCTCGCTGATACGTCCATCACTCGACGAAGATATTGTGCCCTTTGACGGCGCCTCCGGCGGAAGCTCCTTCTTTCCTTGCGCGACGACGATTCGCTCGAAGCGCTCCAGCGCGGCGCCGGAATCGAGCGTTCGCTCGGCGACGCGATAACCGGAATTCGGCTGCGCGGCGCCCGTCATCTCCAGCAGACGCGCGGCCATATAAAGAGATTTCTCACGCAAATCGGCCGGCGCTTCGGCTTCGCGCCGCAGCACCGCGAGTACATCGAGTGCTTCCAGGCGCGGACCGATACCGAAGCCAACCGGCCCGTTCGCATGCGTGGCGTCAACCTCAACCCGCAAACCAATGCGTTCCGCCACCGCGTTGAACAAGATCGCCAGGTGATCGGCCGCCGCTTGTGTGCGCACCTTCGCGGTCGGGCCCACCGGAATGTCAATCAGCACGTGAGTCGCGCCGACGGTCTTTTTCTTGGCGAGGATCGAGGCGACCATTTGCGCTTCGGTGTCGAGCTCCATCGGGCGTTCGACCGTGATCAGGATGTCGTCGGCGGGCGCGAGCTGAAGTGCACCGCCCCATGCGATGCACGCGCCCGCGTCGGCGACCACGCGCCGTAGCCGCTCCGGAGAGAGCGCGACCTCGGCGAACAGTTCCATCGTGTCCGCGGTACCGGCCGGGCTGGTGATCGCACGCGAGGAGGTTTTGGGAACAATAAGTCCGTTTGCGGCGAGGATCGGCACGACGATCAGGGTCGTGCGATTGCCGGGGATACCGCCGACGCTGTGTTTGTCCGCGACTGGACCTTCGCCAAAGCTAAGGCTGGTGCCCGTGTGGATCATCGCCAGCGTGTAGTCCACCAGCTCATCGAGGTCCAAAGTCTTGAGCGCGCAGGCCAACACGAACATCGCGAGTTCGACCCGCGAGTAGCGATGATTCACCACGTCGGTGAGGATGGCGTCGAAATCAGCGCGCTCGAAACGCGACCCGGACAGCTTCGCGCGCACGCGATCGACGCTGCGCGGGGCAACTGCGAGAGTCGCATTGACCGCGGCGCCTTCGGGCAAGCCGAGGTCCGCGAACGCCTGCTCCGACAGGCCAATCTCGTCGGGAGC
>JBGPMZ010000390.1:0-3749 GCA_041487255.1 Binataceae bacterium (SeqCode)
CGCTGAACAAGAGTCGTTGCCTTCGCCATCCGCGCACCTCTACAGCAAGACGAGCTTAGTAACCAAGTGTACTGGCCGCGCCCGGCGAGACAAGGTGACCGAAGCCGCGGCGCCGAGGCCGTTAGAAATACGAAGCGGCTCTTGCCTTTCGACAAGAGCCGCTTTCGCGGTATCCCCCGCCGGCCAACTACCATGCGCCGACGAACTCCCTACTACCCTCGGCGCAGGTGGCTCCCCTGCTAGCAGTTGCGCCCATGCGGCTACGATCCATGAGCACCCCTTTTCAGGCGGACAAATGCGCTTCCTCTCTGGAAGAGAGCACATACTGACGAAGCTTGTTAACGTGCCGGCGCTCGGTGCGTTCCATCAAATCGTCGAGCTTGACCGCCAAGCGGCATAGCGCCTTGCCGGCATTGGAAATGTCGGCGTCGGAACCTTCTTCGAATGATACCGAATCGATCGTGCGCGCGAGCGCACGCAATTCGGAGTAGCGTTTCATTAGCAGGTCGGATGCGGTTCGAGAGCCAACCGATGCATCTCCATTCCATGGCACGACGGCGTCCAGGTCGGTGAAGAGATGGTCTGCGAGTAGCGTGCGGATGGTCGCCCACGATTGCTCGGCCTTCTCCCTCATTTCATCGTCGCGAGGACTAAAGCTGAGCACCACGCCTGCGATCGATGCGTCGAGCAGGCGTGCATCGCGCGAAAAATCGGCGCGCACCATGCGGTTGGCGGCCGAGGTGCTGAAGCTCTTTCGAGGAACGAACCCGATAGGATTCAGAAGTGATTTCGCCGGGTTAGATGCGGTTTCGAGCATGGCAGCCTCCGTCGGTACGCAATCGAGACATTTGCACCGAGCGTGCCACTGCATCGCCGTGGCGATCAGGAAAAAAGCTTTCGTATCTGCGGTCGCGGTTCCGCGATTAAGCGACCGTTCAACTCGCGAATGTGTCCCGAACGGGAGCAACTGAAGCCGACCGGCACGCCGGAGACGCATAAGTGTCCTAGGGCAGGAACTGCCGATGCGCCGATGGCAATGCGGCTGGCGGCAACTCCTCGGCCGGCAATTCTGCCGATGCGCGTTTTGCCGCACGCGCGAGGCCCGCCCGATCGAACACCAGCACCAGCTTCCTCATGAAGGTGTTGCCCCAAGGCGGCTCCTTCAAGGGGCGCGGGAACGGGAAGTAGACTTCGGCCGCATCGGGGCGATAGTCCGCGATGAGCGGTTTCAGCGCCTCGTAGGCGCCGACCACCCCGACCTGGATCCGATCGTTTTTCCACGCCCCCAGGATAAGGCCGTTTCTAGTGTAAACGTCGGCGTCGACCGCCCAGCTCTCCGGTATCAGCGCGAGTGCCGCGGCGCGCGATGGCGTCAGCGAGCGCAGGTCTCCTGCCGACGACAGGTATCTGTCGGCCGCGACGACGAGCCGATCGAAGCGATCGCGATTGAAGCGCCGCTCGAGTTCGAGCGGCGTAAAATCGCGATACTTCGCAAGCTTGTCGGTTGCGATAGGGAAGACGATCACCTCGCCAACGTGAGTGGCGCGAAGGCTGACAAAGTGCAGCATCGCGAGAACCGGCAGATACTCGGCCACGCGTTTCTCTTCCACGATGACGTGGCGAACATCGTGAGCGACAAGGAAGCTCCCGAGTTGCGCGGTGGAGTCCGCGATCTCGCTTCCCCAATACAGCGCGTTGACGATCGGCCATTTTTGAAACTCGTCGATGATCGCGGGGCCGGTGTAACCTCCCGCCATCCTGAAATAGAAATCCGCATTCGCCTGCCAGAGCATGCTGTTGCCGCGATTCTCGTAGGGAAGAATCACGACCGTTTCGTCCTTCTGCAAAAAGTCGCGATATTTGTTCTCCGCGAAGAACGACGGCAGGTCGATCGGCTGAGTCCAGAATCGATAGTCGAGGTTCGGCATCATGAAAACCGCGATTGCGATCGCGAGCAGATACTTCGCCGCTCTCGGCGTTTCAGCCGAGGCCAACACGGTGGCCGTCATCACGCCAAGAATCAGGAAGCCGTAGATCGTCAGGCGCGCCGGCAGCGCGCTTTTGATGAACGGAATGTGCTCGACGATCTTCCACGGCAGTCCAATCAGCGTATGGCCGCCGACGTGAAGCCGCGGACCGAGCACCGCGAGCGCAAGCAGCGCCAAGGTGGTGATGAGAACTTTGCCCAGCGGCTTGCGCCATCGCGCGCGCGCATAGAGCACGATGATCGCAATCAGCGGCCACGAAACCCATCCGCCGGAATCGCCGCGGAAAGGGAAGCGCGACGAGATCGTTTTGAGCATCGCATTCGCGCCGACAAGGCTTGCTTCGGTTGGAACGAGGAAATTGAGCAGGTCAATCGACACGCCGGCCGGCGAAATGATCGAACCTCTCGGCATCCCGAAGGCAAACAGGTAGTACCAGTAGGGCGCGGCCAGCACCGCCGCGATCGCATAACTCCCGGCGAGCGGAGCGGCAACGTTTCGCACCGCGCCCCGCCAATGCTCAGGGCCGATCGCGAAACCGATCAGCAGCGTGACGATTCCCACTGCCGTCATGGTCGCGAACAGCTCCAGCGAAAATCCAATTTGAAGCGCGAGAACCAAGGCCATCAGGGGAGCGAAGACCCGAGGGCGGATGCGTCCGCTCAGCAATCGAACCATCAGCAGAGCGGCCAGGGGGATCGGAAACGCGAGTATCAGAACCAGATGATTCTGGAGATGACCAAGGAAATACGGCGAGAAGCCGAACACATAGCCGCCGACGATCGATGCGCGATTGCGCCCGGTCAATTCGCGGCACAGGAGAAAGGCGCCGAACGCGGCGGTAGGCAACGCGATGAAGGCGAGCGCGTTGAAACCGGCAATCGGGCCGAATGCGCGCGTGATCGGCCATGCGAGAATCGCTGCGCCGGGAATCGAGGTGATCCACGCGAGGTTGATCCCGACCGGCCACCATACTGCGCGCGAGAGAAACGGATCGAGATGGTTGGCCAGCGCGTGCGGAAACCATGCCAGGCACCACATCATCACCGAGGGATCGTGGCCGGTGCTGGTGCTGACCAGGCGTCCGGCGAAATCGCCGAGCAGCCCGCGCCCAATCAGGATGTAGGCGCCGGCGAGGTAGATGAGGATCGCGCCCGCCATGGCGAGCGGACGCCGTAGCTTGTCGGGCAGTTGCGAGAGCAGGTTCAACCGCCCATGGCCTCGCGAGGACTAGGCAACGAACTTCAGCGGCAGCGTCCTGAAGCCGAGCAGGAGATTGGTCGCGCGCTGGCGCTGCGGCGCCTGATCGCCGCGGGCGATCGAGGAGAAGCGATCCAGCATCGCATTCAGCATGACCCCGGCCTCGACGCGGGCGAGCGGAGCGCCGAGGCAATAGTGAATCCCGGCGCCGAAGCCGAGATGCTTGCTCGCATCGCGCTCGAGCGAAAACGTATCGGGGTCGGGGAACATCGCCGGGTCGCGATTGGCCGCGCCGTAGCTGACTGCGACCGGTTGGCCCTGAAAGATTTTACGCCCATCGATTTCAATGTCGCGGGTGACCATTCTCGTTAGCAACTGCACCGGACTCTCGTAGCGCAGCGTCTCCTCGATTGCGGATTCGACGCGCGATCGATCTTCTCGCAGGCGGCGCCACAAGTCCGGCCGCTCGACCAGGATGTTGAGCATGTTGCTCATGAGGTTGGTGGTGGTCTCGTTTCCCGCGACCAGCAGCAGGATGCAGAAGCCGAGTATTTCCCATTCCTC
>JBGPMZ010000391.1:0-3743 GCA_041487255.1 Binataceae bacterium (SeqCode)
CCTCGCGGTACGGCGTATCGAGGTAACCGATCTCGCGCGTCTTCTTGGGATCGAGGCCAAGCCGCGTCACCACGGTTTGCGCCCGCGTCCGTAGATCGATCGTCAAGCTGACGCCGAGGCGAAACAGCAACTGCAGGTGCGTATCGCGCAGGTTTTCCACCGCCACATTCAAATCGCCGCTCGCGAGATGCTCAAGTGCGAGATTGAGATAATTGTGCGTCATCTCGACGGCGACGTGCACCGCTTCGAGGTCGCCGTAATCGACCGAGCGCGCGACCAGCACCTGGTTGGTCACCATCGCCATTTCTGAGCGAAGCTGGCGCTGTCCTTCGGCCGCAAAACCTGCCGCCAGCGCCGCATTGAACAGCGAATTTTCCCGTTCCGACGCGAGCGCCATGTCGGGTGGAATGATTTCCTGGTCGTGCAACAGACCCTCACGGCTCGGCTTGATGTGGCCCACTCGAAGCTCGTCGAACTTGCCCGGATCGAGATACGCGAAAATGTTTTGCGCCTCGTAGTATTCGGGGAAGCCGCGATCTTCGAGCCGCGAGCGGCGAAACCGATATGCCTCTTCCTCGAGCTCCGCCTGCACGCCCCAGTACGATTCCTCCATCAACCCGGCGTAGTACTGGTAGTCGCGCTCGAAAACTTCCTCGAGGAATTCGGTGAGCGCTTGGGTGATCTGGTCGTAGCGAATGAACTCGATCAGATAGTGCTCATCGAATTGAAGCAGGCGATTGGCGGGCGCGTCGTCGCCGATGTTCGGATCATCGACGCGATGCACCTTGATATAGCTGCGCATCAGCAGCGAAACCAGCTCCAAGTCGAGTTCCATCAGCGCGTCGGCGAGGCGGCGGCGTCCGGCCTCGGTCAGCGCCTCGATCCATTCGCGCATCCGTTCGAGGTTGGGACGATCCTTGTCCCAGCAATCCAGGTCGAACAGCGACTGGACCTGCTCCGGCAGCGCGAGGCTTAGCAGATCGCCGGCATCGGCCGATCCTATTTCCTTCAAAGTGTAGAAGAGCGTCTCGGGCGAGAACGACTGGACCAGGCGCTCGGCTTCGGGCGCGGAGAGAATCAGGTCGCGCTTCTGGCGCGCCGGCAGCCCATAAAGGAACTCCAGCTTTTCCTTGAACGGAAGATTGAGAAACTCGCTCTGTCGATTCGACTCCATCGGTGGGCAAAGGATACCCCCGCGATCTTGCCGCGGGCAATTGGGGCTGCCCGTGGCATTTCAAAAATCACGTTGATACAATATTTGAAGCTAGGCGTTCGTCTCATTCGGCCACCCTGCACCCGCTCCCAATCCGGTTCGCTACCTCGTACGGTCTCCATTAGAGTCGAGGTCGCGGATGCGTCCGAGCCAGGCAAATCGTCCCACTGCATTGACGATCGCCGGAAGTGACCCTGGCGGCGGCGCCGGAATTCAGGCGGACCTGAAAACCTTCGCCGCGCTGGATGTTTACGGTTTCTCCGCGATCACCGAAGTCGTCGCACAAAACAGTTCAAAGGTGCTTCGCGTCACGGCGCTCACTCCATCGATTGTCACGGCCCAAATCGAGGCGGTCGCGCTCGAGCGCAAGCCGAATGCGGTAAAAGTCGGCGCGCTGGGAACGGCGGCGATCGTCAAGGCGGTCGCGGCGTCAATCGCAGGAAACAAACTCCCCGCGCCGGTCCTCGATCCGGTGCTGATCTCTTCGTCGGGAACGCGCCTGCTTGACCGGACGGGAGAAGCAGCACTACTCGCATACCTCGTTCCGCTCGCACGAGTGATCACGCCGAATATTCCGGAGGCGAAGGTGCTCGCGGGACTCGAGATCAAAACCTCCGCCGATTTGCATGAGGCGGCGCGGCGGTTCGTGAAGCTGGGCGCGCGCGCCGTCGTGATCAAGGGCGGCCATCTCCCTTCCGATGCGGACGCGACTGATCTTCTATATGACGGCCATAGCTTTCTCGCGCTCAAGGTCCCGCGCGTCGCCGGCGATGCGCACGGAACCGGATGCGCGTTCTCGGCGGCGATCGCCGCGCATTTGGCGCGCGGCCGCAACCTCGAGGACGCGGTGCGAGGGGCCAAGGAATTCGTCACCGCGGCGCTCCTCGCGAGCTTCAGATTCGGCAAAGGCCGCCGGCTTCTCGATCACTTCGCAGCACGCGATCGCAATCGTTCCTGAAGGAGCGTCGAAATTCACCGCGCCATCATGCCGGCCATTCGCGGTTGTAGAATGACAGCATCTGGTCTTCCACTGCGGGTGGGAACACCAGGCCGTAGCGCTCGAATGCCGCGCGCCCGAGTCGGTAAAGCATCTGAGAGATTTCGAGGTGAACCGCGCGCATCGCGTCGCGATCACCCTCGCGCACTGCGGCCACGACGCGATCCATCAGCCGGGCGTATTCGGCCTGCTGCTGCGGCGCGAGCATCTTCGCGCGGGTGAACATGTTGCGATGAAACGCCCGCCGGTCCTTTTCCAGCAGCATCAGTGGAACGAGTCCGTTTTCGATCAGCATCATTTCACCGAATAAAAAAGTGCTGCGCTGCCCGCGCGCCAGCAACCGGACCGGCCACGTCGCGCCTTGTAGAAATCCCAACACCGTGGATTCGAGTGTGCGCGCGATCGATGCGTCGCCGAGATCGTCACCTATGCGCAGCCGCGCGAAAATCTCGTCGCCACCCCATAGCCGCTTGACCGCTACGCGCTGTTTCGATGCCAGCGTGTTCTCGCGTTCGAAGAAAACGTCGAGCTTCACCGGTCCTTCGAGCAGGCATCCGATGCCGAACACGCCCATCACATCGGCGGCGGCGAGGATGGGCGCAACGCGACCTATCAGGTCGCGGCGGTTGGCCCAAACCTCGTCCCACGCGCCTTCGGCGGCGCAAAGATATAAATCGATGTCGGAGAATGAGTCGGCGGAGCCGTCGGCGAGGCTGCCCTCGAGCCATCCCGCGAGAAAGCACGAATCGCTGGAGAAAATCGCTGTGGCTTTTTCGATGGTATCGAGGCGGCGAACTGCGAAGGGAACGTCGTCCTGCATGTGCGGAGTGTGGCGCGGCGCGCGCGCGTTTTCCATCGGCGGGAAGGCGCGTTGATGGCTAACCTCGCGAAAATCGGTTAGCAGTAAAATGCTGCTATGCCCGCAAGTAGGATAATTTCCGAACCCAGCAAAATCGCGCATCACGCGGCGGCGAAGTTCCGCCGCGGCAGTTTCGCCGCTATCGATGATGCGCTCGCGATCGAGGAGCCGCTGGAGATTCGCCTCGCCGGGCGCCGCTTCACCCTCACCATGCGCACGCCCGGCAACGACGAGGAACTCGCCGCCGGGTTCCTGCTCGCCGAGGGCTTCATCGCCAATGCCCGCGAGCTCGGCGAAATCCGGCGCGTGCGCGATAGGAAGGGCGCGGACGAACCCAACGCCATCGACGTCATCCTCAACGTTCGCGCCGACGGGCTGCGCGAGCGGCTCAAGCGCAACTTCACCATCTCGTCGAGCTGCGGCATATGCGGCAAGACCAGTATCGAATCCATCACGCGGCGGATCGCGCCGATCGCGTCGCGCGCGAAGATCGCGGCCTCGACGATTTTGCTGCTCGGCGCCAGGTTGCGCGAATCGCAGGAGGTTTTCGCAGCCACCGGCGGCCTTCACGCATGTGGGTTGTTCGATCTGAATGGCAAGTTGGTCGCAACGCGTGAGGATGTCGGGCGACATAACGCGGTCGACAAAATCGTCGGCTGGGCGCTCGCGAACCA
>JBGPMZ010000392.1:0-3726 GCA_041487255.1 Binataceae bacterium (SeqCode)
CGATCCCACGATCCGGCGGTTGCGCCTCGCCAACAAGATGAACGTGATGCTGGTGGATACCGTCGGCTTCATCCATCGCCTGCCGCATATGCTGATCGAGGCGTTCAAGGCCACCCTCGAGGAGGTCCGTACCGCGAGTCTTTTGCTACATGTTGTAGATGCGAGTTCTCCACTGGCCTCGGATCGCATGAAGATCGTTGACGGAGTCCTCGAGGAAATCGGTGCGGGCGCCACGCCGCGCATCATGGTGATGAACAAGATCGATCTAATGCACGACGGGATGCGCCCGCATGTTGAGCACGAAGCCGTTGCGATCTCAGCGCGCACCGGTGATGGCCTCGACGATCTGCTGCGGGCGGTCGCGCGATTCTATGCGACCTCGCGCGAGGAGGTTTCGGTCACCCTGGAAGCCAGCCGCGGCGATCTTGTCGCGATGGCGCGGCGCGACGGCGAGGTGCTAAGCGAGGAGTACGAGGACGGCCGCGTCGCGATGCGCGCATTGGTGAGCGCCGCAGTCGCGGGCAGACTTCGCAAGGCCGCGCTGACCTAAGGAGCAATCAGTCAGAGCGTAATCATGGCAGCCCCGTTGAACGCACCGCAAAAGCAGGTCACCCCGTCGCCCACTTTTGTCCGGGTGCCGCTGCGGGACCTGCTCAATCTTCCCAACTCGCTCACGCTGCTGCGGCTGTTTTCGATTCCGGTGTTTCTCGGACTGCTTGGCTATCGTCACTATCGCGCCGCATTATGGGTCTTCGGATTCGCGGCGCTAACCGACAGCCTCGACGGCACGGTCGCGCGATGGTTCGATTCAAAAACCGAACTCGGCTCGTTCCTCGATCCGTTCGCGGACAAGCTGATGCTGGTCAGCGCGTTCGTGGTGCTCACGATGGACGGCGACTTCCCACCGTGGCTGTTCGGCATCGTGATCATACGCGACGTGATCATCGTGTTCGGCTATTTTCTGGTGGTGTTCCTGACCGGCGAGCGCATCCCGGTGCGTCCCAGCTATATCGGAAAGTTAAGCACGTTTTTTCAACTGGCGTGCGTGGTCGCGGCGCTGGCGCGTTTGAATGACGCTTCGCCCGATTATTTCAACTATCTGCTCTACACCACTGCGAGCTGCACCGCGCTTTCGGGTGTACACTACATTTATCGGGGTCTCGAGATTCTCTTCTATCGAGAGCCGGGCATGTTCGAGTAGTCAGTTCCCACAACGGGGGAAACCCAAGCCAGAGGCACCTATGAGACCTGCATCTTCCCCGATCACAATCACTACCATCGCAGCAGCATTTGCAGTCGCGGCGCTTGCTACGCCTGCGCTTGCACAGCAATCGACCACCGTCACCGAGCAGACCGTGACTCAACACACGGTGACGCGCACCAACCCCCAATCGAATGGGAGTGTTTCGACGGAGATCGAGTTCTTGCCCGCATCGACGGCGAATGACCTTAACGTCCAGATGCTGCGCGACTTCAGCACCGTCAAGCAGAGCGATCCGAAGATTGCGATCGATGTGGCGCGCAATCCGGAGATCGTCGAGAACGCGAGTTACGTCGCCAAGCATCCACCGCTGCAAGCGTTCCTCGAAAAGTATCCTGACGCGCGCAACGAGATTGTGAGCAGTCCCGGGAACTTCGTTACCCCGGTGGCGGGATCGAAGTGGAACAGCCACGAGGCGGCCGGAATTCCGCGCGACTAGCCATCCGGGCGGATTGTTGTACCGATTGATTCATCAGCGCGCCTGACGGCGGGTCTCCTCGATCAGGATCTCGGCGACGCGCCGCAGACCGCCGAATTGTTCCGCGAGGTCGATCCCTGCATAGGATTGGATCGCTTTTCCCATGCCGGAAGAGAAATGCCAAACGTCGCCTGCCGAGTTTACTTCGACGACAAACAGTCGGCCGCTGGGCTCTTCGCGCAGAATGTCGACGCCGAGGAACGGGATGTCGGGGAACGCGGCATGCGCCCGCTCGCCGAAAGCGATGATTTCCGCGTCGTCGTTCAAAGCGAAGGAGCAGCCTCGATGGCTGGCGGTTGCCGCTGAGGTCGAGAAGCTTTCGGACCCCGTGAACGGTCGGCGCTGGTGCGAGGCTTCGGCGCGAAACGAGAAGACCACGCGGCCGAAAACCGTCGTCACTCGATACGAGACCGGCCACGCCCCGGTGTAAACGAATTTCTGCGCGATTACTCCCGCGCGGCCCGCGAAGCGAACCGGAGTATCCGGCGGCGCCCAATGTACCCGCGAGGCGCGGCGAATGCGAACGTCGGCTCCGCGCCCGCCGTAGTCGGGTTTGGTCACCACATAGCGCCCGAGATCGGTGACGTCCGGCGAATGCTTTCGGGTCAGCAGGCGCCACTGCGGGACCGGGATTCCGATCGCGTCGAGACGTCGATACTCCTCGCTTTTGGGCAGCAACTTGCCGCTGCGCACTGCACCGCGCAGCGGATGGTAGAAGAGCAGCCGTCGCGTGGCGAAAATCAGCGTCGGTCGGGCGAAGATGAAGTTGCGCAACAGGCTGGTGGGCGCGTCGAAGAGCACAATCGGTCGAATGTCGGGCGCCATCTCCCGGCAATAGGATGCGATCTCGCAAAAATCGCTGAACACGAATCGCTCGCGCCTGCGTGCGACTAGCACGAGGTTGCGGCGAGTAGGCAGCGTCGTTTCGCTCGATGTCATATCCTGCCGGAACTCGGCCGGCTCTTCGCCCGCCATTGCGAGCAGATAGTGGCTGAAAATTCGAACCCTCGCGAGAGCGCCACTGCGATTTGACAGCGCATCCGCGAAATCGCAATGCTCAGCCATTGTTTGAGCTGAATGAGATCGCGGAGGAGTAGATGAGTTACGATCGCGCATCGGTACGCGGGGTTCTGGATCGCGCCAAGGCGGAAGGCCGGACCTCGTTGACACCGGCCGAAGTCAAAACGCTTTGCGAGTCATATGGAATCCCGCAGCCGAAGGAGGCGATGGCGACGTCCGCCAAAGATGCGGCGCGCATCGCCACCGAAATCGGCTTTCCGATTGTGATGAAGATCGTCTCGCCGGACATCCTGCACAAGACCGATGCGGGCGGCGTAGTGGTCGGAGTGAAGACCGCGCTCGAAGCCGAGCAGACATACGAAACGATCCTGCGCAACGCAAAGCAGCATAGTCAAAGTGCCAAGGTTGACGGAGTGCTGGTTCAGCAGATGCTCGCAGGTGGGCATGAGGTGATCATCGGTGCGCTCACCGATCCGAGCTTCGGCAAGGTGGTCGCCTTCGGGCTCGGCGGGGTGCTGGTCGAGGTGCTCAAAGATGTCACCTTTCGCCTCGCGCCTGCGACCGAAGCCGACGCGCTCTCGATGCTCGATGGGATCGCGGCGGCAGAAATCTTGCGCGGAGTACGCGGCGGCGCGCCGGTCGATCGCGCAGCGCTCGCGTGCATCATCGTCGCGGTTTCGCAACTGGTCGCCGATTTTCCCGAGATTCATGAACTCGATCTGAATCCCGTGTTCGCGACTCCAAATGGCGCCACCGCCGCCGACGTTCGCATCATCACCGATTTCGCGCCGCAGCGGGAACGGTATCGTCCCTCGCAGGACGAAATCCTCCGCGCGATGAATCGCATCATGAAACCCGACGCGGTTGCCGTGATCGGCGCGTCGCCCGAGGACGGTAAGATCGGCAACTCGGTGATGAAGAATCTCATCAACGGCGGCTACCAGGGTGCGATCTATCCGATTCATCC
>JBGPMZ010000393.1:0-3723 GCA_041487255.1 Binataceae bacterium (SeqCode)
CGACTTTCTGAAGATTAGCCCTAACAACCGGATGCCTGCGATCGTCGATCCTGACGGGCCGGACGGGAAGCCGATTGCGATCTTCGAATTGGGCGCGATTCTGCTCTACCTCGCGGAAAAGACCGGCAAGCTACTGCCCAAGGAAACGCGCGCGAAATACAAGGTCATCGAGTGGCTGATGTTCCAGAAGGCCGGCGTCGGTCCGATGTTCGGACAGCGCGGCCACTTCATGCGTGCCGCGCCGGAGAAGATTCCCTACGCGATCGATCGCTACACCAACGAATCGCACCGTCTCCTCAACGTTATGGAGAAGCGGCTGAGCGAGGCGCAGTACCTCGGCGGCGACTATTCGATCGCGGACATCGCGACCTATCCGTGGGTGGTCGGAACGCGCCGCGAACCCGAGGAGTTGGAGAGCCGGCCGAACTTCAAGCGACGGCTTGATGCGATCGGCGAGCGTCCCGCCGTCCAGAAAGGCATGGCGGTGATGGCAGACCTTCCGCAGACGCCGCTGACCGACGAGCAGCGTTCGATCCTGTATGGCAACAAGCAGTTCGAGAAGCGGTAGATCTCAAACCTGGAGACACCTCGGTAAGTAGCCCTACAACCTCCATCAAGAACGAAGCGGGAGTGGCGATGCCACCTCCCGCTTTGCTTGGAGCCGACTTGCGAGCGCTCCGTAGTTGAGGTTC
The DNA here is from genome assembly GCA_041487255.1 of Binataceae bacterium (SeqCode). Classification (GTDB taxonomy): domain Bacteria; phylum Desulfobacterota; class Binatia; order Binatales; family Binataceae; genus DATGKG01. The sequence goes on from JBGPMZ010000393.1 coordinate 693, forward strand.
GTCACAACACCGTAGATTCGTGTCAAGCGCTACGCGCCGATCCAGTCGTCTCGATCAATGTTCGCGTCACGGAGAATTCGGCTAAGCAGCTCGACGCTAATCTCGCCCCGGTGAGGGTTGGGAACAATGACATTGGGCCTGCCAGCAGCGGACATGAGCTGATGTTTCGCACCAGTAAAGGGACCATGGTACCCGAGGGTCTTCAGCTTGCGGATGAAATCCGCCCGCGTGCACGGGGTGAGGCGGGGGCACAAAGCCTAACTAACGATCAGCGCTCGAGCGGTGGGGCAACGAGGGTTATTCCATCGAATTCGGGCAGCTCCAGACGCGCTACGTACGCGTTGACGTAGAGCCAATCTTCGAGCGCGGATAGCAAATCAGTGCGAGTATCCTCTACTGTTTTCGCGCTCGCCCACAGGCCAGGCAGACCCGGGATGTGCGCATACCAGTCCCCATCGTCCAGCCGTTCATAAAGCGCGTTGCGCATTGCGGCATGCAGGTATTTGGTTAGAGATGCCACCCTTCCGGAAACGTATCAGTTGTTTTCTCATCAGGGTAGAGAAACGAGAAGTGGCGCTTGTCGCGGACCTCGCGCCACTTCTTAGTGAAATCGAATCACAACTGACTACGCGTGCCCGTGACGGAGCAGCTTGCCCGGCGTCGCGCCCGTGCACTGATCCTCGGAGAATGTCTCAACGCCGTTCACGATGATCGAGCGATAGCCCTTCGCGCGCTGCACCCGGCGCCATTCGCCGCCCGGCAGGTCATGCGTCACTTCGCCGATCCAGTCCGGCTCGATGTCCAGCCGCTTGAGGTCGTATACGACCACGTCCGCCGCCGCGCCCTCGCGCAGGATGCCGCGATCGCGGAAGCCCGCCGCATGCGCGGGGAGGGCCGACAAGCGATAGTGCGCCTCTTCGAGCGAGACGCGCTTCTCGTCGCGCACCATCCAGCGCAGAAAGTCGGTGGTGAACGCGCCGCCGGTGAAGAACTTGGTGTGCGCGCCGCCGTCCGAGACGCCCGGGAAGGTGAATTGCGAGTCGTTGATGATCTCGGCGTTGTACTCGGCGTTGAACTGCGGGATCGCCTGCAGGAACTCGGCCTTCAGGTCGGTGGCCAGCGACAGATCGACCATCACGTCGACCGGATGCTTGCCTTCTTCCTGACCAATCTGGCCGAGCGACTTGCCGACGTATTTCTCGAATTCCGGCTTGTTTTCGACCCACTGCACGATCAACTTCGGCAAACGGCCGCCGATGCCCGGAGCGATCTTGTCGAGAATGGCCATTTGGCTGTCGCTCTTGACCGCCGCGCGCATCGCCGGATCTTTCATTTTGGCGGTCTTCTCTTCCTTGGTGCCGGTCGTCATATCCCGCCACGCCGGCGCCGAGTCATACAGATTCCAATGCTCGAGCGTGAAGGAGAATCCACTGCGCACGGTGCCGCCTTGTCCGAAAATCGGCAAGCCCTTCGCTCGCACTTTCTCCAGCCAGTCGAGGCTCTTGCGATGGATGTCCGGGTTGCGCGTGCTCGCAGTGATCGCCTGGAACAGGATCGGACGCTTCGCAGTCGCGGCCAGTTTCTCGACGAATGCGAGGTCATCCTTGATATGGCCGGTCGCCTGCGTGATCTCGATGAAGCCTTCGTCGCGCTCAGCCAGCACCCGCGCGAGATTGAGGATGTCCTCTTCGCACATCGTGTCGGTGACCATCGGCGAGCCGTCGAAGTCCGCCTGCGCCGAATGCTTGCCGAGGCGCTGAATCGAGAACCCGCACAATCCGGCGTCCATTCCTTCATTCAGTAGGCGAGCCATCTCGGCGCGCTCGGCCTCGGTCGCGGGACGGGTCTTCGCGGCCTCGAGTCCCATCACGTAGATCATCAGCGACGCAGTCGGCATGTACTGAATGCAGTTGACGCCTTTGGGCGCGCGGCCGAGCGAGTCGAGGTACTGCGGAATCGTCTCCCAATCCCAGGTCATCCCCTGCTGCATCGACGCGTACGGGATTGCTTCGGTGCGGGTCATCATCAGCATCGAGCGGTCGCGGCCTTCCGGTTTGACCGGCGCGAAGCCGAAGCCGCAGTTGCCGAGCACCACCGAGGTCACGCCGTGGTAGCCGGAAATCGTGCACCACGGATCCCATCGGATTTGCGCATCGTAGTGCGTGTGGAGGTCGACGAAGCCGGGCGCGACGATGAGCCCGCCGGCGTCGATGGTCTTTTTGGCGAAGCCGGGTGAGCGTCCGCCGAGCTGCGCGATCTTTCCGTCCTTGATGTAGACGTCGCCCTGATAGCGCGGGACGCGGGTGCCGTCGACGATGGTGCCGCCCTTAATTTGGAGATCGATATCCGCCATTGGTGTGTCTCCTTTTAGTTTCCCTCGACTCCGCTTCGCTCCGCGCCTTCTGAATTTACTTCGGCCATCCGGCCTCAGTTGCTTCGCGAGCGGCTGCGCCGCGGAGCTTCGCGCCGCCTTCGGGTCTCGACGCGTGATGGTTAAATGTCGTCGCTGCCCGAGAGCAGCGGTGTCGGTACCTCTTATCGGACGGACCTGAAATGCTTATACAACTTTTGGGGAAATCCAACAAACCGATCGGTACGGCGCAAAAGAAGAGCGGCGAGCCCGCAGGCCCGCCGCTTTGACACTGGAGGAGGACAGTGAAGACCTACGCGTCGAAGTACATCGCAAACTCGTACGGGTGCGGACGTAGACGCGTCTGGCTGACTTCACGCGTCATCTTGTAATCGATCCACGTCTCGATCAAGTCCTCAGTGAACACGTCGCCCTTGAGCAGGTACTCGTGATCCTTCTTCAGATGATCGAGCGCCTCTTCGAGCGAGGCCGGCATGCTCGGAACTTCCTTCAGCTCGGCCGGCGTCAGCGCGTAGATGTCCTTGTCGAGCGGTTGTCCGGGATCGAGCCGGCGCTGGATGCCGTCGAGGCCCGCCATCATCATCGCGGAGAAAGCGAGATATGGATTGCAGGTCGGATCGGGGAAGCGAACCTCGATCCGCTTGGCTTTGGGCGACGGCG
>JBGPMZ010000394.1:0-3721 GCA_041487255.1 Binataceae bacterium (SeqCode)
CGAGGTCGTATCGTGAGTTGGCCAAGACTCGCTCCCTTCAAATGATCGCGCGCATCGTCGCGCGCGCTTCAACTGTGTCAGAAAAGGCGGCGCTCAGACCAGAAGGCTGGCGGGATTTTCCAGGAAGCGCTTGAGTTCCTGCAAAAAGCGCGCGCCCACGATGCCGTCGATGATGCGGTGGTCGCAGGACACCGTCGCCATCATGGTCTTGCTGATCGCAAGGTGGCCGTCGCGCGCCACCGGGCGATCTTTGATCGCGCTGATCGCCAGTATCGCACCTTGCGGCGGAACGATCACGGCCGCGAAATGCTCGACCCCCGCCATCCCCATGTTGGAAATTGAAAACGTCGCGCCCATGAGTTCGTCGCTGGTGAAACCTCCGCGCGAGGCCTTGGTCACGAGCTGATGCGCTTTGCGCGCGATATCTGGAAGCGACAGCCTCTCGCATTCCTTGATGACCGGCAAAATCAGGCCGTCCTCGATCGCGACCGCGATGCCGATGTTGATGTTCGGGTGAATCACGATGCCGTCATCCACGAAGCTCGCGTTCATGCGCGGGAAGCGCGCGAGTGTCATCGCGACCGCTTTCACGATGATGTCGTTGTAGCTGATGTCGAGGTCGAAGACTTCCGTGGTCTCGAGCGACTTCTTGAGACGCACCACCTCTTCCATGTCGACTTCGACAGTGGCGTAGAAATGGGGAATCTCACGCTTGGATTGCGCCATCCGATGCGCGATGGCTTTGCGCATCCTGGAAAGTTCCACGCGCGAGCCCGGCGCACCCTCGTGCGGCTGCACCAGGCGGCGGAACTTGAACTGCTGCTGCTCGCGCAAAGAATTGTCGATGTCCTTCTTGGTGATGCGCCCTTCGGGTCCGGTGCCGCGCACGTGTGCGAGATCGATCCCGGCCTCCTCGGCGGCGCGGCGGGCCAGCGGCGAGGCGCGAAACTTGTGACCGTCATCGGCGACTTCGCGCGCTAGCGCTTCCTGCGCTCGAGCGGATGCTTCCTCGGGCGAGGGACGCCGCGGCGGACGCGGCATGGAGGTCGGCGCCGCTGACGACGGGTGCACGCTCATCGCGGGATGATGCTCGGCGGTATCGATGCCATTGGCGTGATCTTCCATTTCGCGGTCAGATGTTTCCTTGCCATCGGACTCGCGAGGTGATTTTCCGGTCGCCGCCTGAGCTGCGGTGGCGGAGGTTTGCGCTGCTTCATTTTTCGCGGGCGCGACGGCCAGCTTGGGACGCGGCTTCGGCGCTTCGCCCGCCGCACGCAGAGTTGCGATTACGGTGCCGACTTTTGCGGACTCGCCCTCTTTGAGTGTGACCTCATCGAGCACTCCGTCTTCGAAGGCCTCCAGCACCATGTCGGCCTTGTCGGTTTCCACCTCGGCAAGTTCGTCGCCATGATGGATCTCATCGCCCGGATGCTTGAGCCACCGGAGAATCTTGCCCTCCTCCATCGTGTCGGAGAGCTTCGGCATCGTGATCTCGCTGCTCATAGTCTTCCCACCATGCACTCGCGCTTGCGAGTTACATCATACGTTCGGCGACCTTGACGATGTCAGCCGGGCTCGGCAGGGCCGCCTTTTCGAGGTGCTTGTTGTATGGAATCGGTTGATCCAACGTCGCAATGCGCTCGACCGGGGCGTCGAGATGATCGAAAGCCAGCTGATAAATCTGTGCGGCGATTTCCGCGCCCGCGCCGCCGGTCTTCCATCCTTCGTACACGACGATGGCCTTGCCGGTCTTCTTCACCGACTCCACCACTGTGGCGATGTCGAGCGGGTTCAGCGTCCGCAGATCGATGACCTCGGCGTCGATGCCCTCGTTCTCCAGCGCCTCGGCGGCGTGAATCGAATCGTAGACGCACTTCGAATACGAAACGATGGTGACATCCTTGCCCTCGCGAATCACATTGGCCTTACCAAACGGCACCAGATGCTCGCCGGCGGGCACCTCGCCCTTCACGCTGTAAAGCGATTCATGCTCGAGGAACATCACCGGATCTTCCTGCCGCAGCGCCGTCTTGAGCAGGCCCTTCGCATCGGCGGGCGTCGCGGGAATCACGACGCGTAGCCCCGGACAATGAAGGAAGTAGGCCTCGAGGCTCTGACTGTGCTGCGCACCGAGCTGATGCCCCGCGCCTTGCGGCGTCCGAATGACGAGCGGCACCTTGGCCTTGCCGCCGTACATGTAGCGGATCTTCGCCGCGTGATTGATGATCTGATCGATCGCAAGCAGGCTGAAGTTCACCGTCATCAGCTCGACGATCGGGCGCAGCCCGCCCATCGCGGCGCCCACGCCCGCGCCGACAATCGTGAGCTCCGAGATGGGCGTGTCGCGTACGCGCTTCTCGCCGTAGACCGCGAGCAGGCCGTCGGTGACCTTGAAGGCGCCGCCGAAGTAGCCGACCTCCTCGCCCATGATGAAGACGCGCTCATCGCGATCCATTTCCTCGCGCAGCGCCTGATTCAATGCTTCCCGGTATGAGATCTCCGCCATCGCCGCGTCCTCCTAGTCGACGTAGACGTGCTTGCCGACGTCCTCGACACGCGGCTCGGGACTTTCGTCGGCGAAGCGGACCGCGTCGGCGACAACCTCTTCGACCTCGGCTTCGATTTCCTTCAGACGAGCCTCGTCCTGGCCGCGCTCGGTAAGTAGTCGCTTGCGCAGATTCTTGATTGGATCGCGCTCCAGCCAGATGCGCTCCTCGCGCTTGGAACGATACTCGACCGGGTCCGACATCGAATGCCCGCGGAAGCGATAGGTGACGGCCTCGATCAGCGAAGGACCATCGCCCTCACGCGCGCGGGCCGCGGCCTCGGTCACGGCGCCGTAGACTTCGAGCACGTCCATGCCGTCAACGCGCACGCCGGGAATCTTGTAGGACTCGGCGAACTTGTACAGATGCTCCTGCGAGACCGCATTCTGCACCAGCGTGCCCATCCCGTAGAAATTATTTTCGCAGATGAAGACCACCGGCAGATTCCACAGCGCCGCCATGTTGAGCGATTCGTGAAACGCGCCCTGCGGCAACGCGCCGTCGCCGAAGAAGCATGCGACGATTTCCTGCTCCTCTTTGTAGGCCACCGAGAGACCCAGGCCGACCGCGATCGGGAGTCCGCCGCCGACGATCGCGTAGCCGCCCATGAAGCGCAGCACCGGATCGAACAGATGCATCGAGCCGCCGCGCCCGTGCGAGATGCCGGTTTCCTTGCCGAATAGCTCCGCCATCACCACCCGAGGCTCCGCGCCCTTGGCGATACAGTGACCGTGCTCGCGATAGGTGGAAACGACGTAGTCCTTGTCGTACAGCGCCTGGATGGCGCCGACCGCGACTGCCTCCTCGCCGGCGTAGAGATGGCAGAATCCGGTGATCTTGCCCTTGGTATACATTTCGGCGGCTTTTTCTTCGAAGCGGCGAATCGTCACCATCTTGCGGTACACCTCGAGCAGCTGCGCCTCGTCGAGGGTGAGCAGCGCGCGTTGCGCCACCAGCTTGTCGCGTTCCAATGCCATAAAGACCCCGTACCGTTTCCGGACTTAGTACGAATTTACTCCTCTGGGGCGGCTCACACAAATCAACATATATGAAGTTCACGCGGCTGGTTGCCCGCGGAACCCAGAGATTTCAGGGGGCAGCTGCTTTGCCGAACAGCTTCAGTTGGGATGCCATCGCGACCGGCGAAAACGATCTGCGATGAATCGGCGAGGGGC
>JBGPMZ010000395.1:0-3720 GCA_041487255.1 Binataceae bacterium (SeqCode)
CCAGGAGGGATCTGATCGCGAGACTGCACAAGTATCGTGGACGCCTGCCCGCCGACTTCACCTTCGATCGGTTGGATGCGCACTCGCGTGGCTAAGGTCTTCTTCGACACGAACGTCCTCTTGTATTTGCTCTCAGGAGACGCATCGAAGGCGGATCGTGCCGAAGAACTGCTCGAGAATGACGGTATCGTCAGCGTCCAGGTTCTCAACGAGTTCGTCGCGGTGGCCACCCGCAAGCTTCGGATGAAGATTCGCGAGATTCGAGAGATCCTCGCCACGGTCCGGGGGGTATGCGAGGTCAGGCCGCTGGATATCGAGACCCATGATCGCGCGCTCGACCTCGCCGAGCGCAACAGACTTTCGATCTACGATGCGCTGATTGTCGCCGCGGCGCTGCGCGCTGACTGCACGACGCTATGGACGGAAGATTTGCATCACGGGCAGAAGTTCGAGCGCCTGACGATTCGCAACCCATTCCTCGGATGACTAATGATCGAAGCAGGGCTGCCGACCAAGCCGATGCCGACCGCGACGACATGGTTGGTCTTGCGATGCTCGGCGGCGGTGACTTGCAGCCTCGACCTGGTACGCGACGCCGCCCGAGGCGAGATCCAGCGGCGCGAGGCGCTCGCGGATTGCGGGATCGGCATAGCGCGTCATCCAGTCGCGGGTCTCCATCACATGGCTATCGGCGTCGTTGAAGATGCGGCCTTGGGCGTACGGCATGATGCTTCGATCTCCTCGGCGGATGCTGTGCGGAATCCTCCTGCGCACGAGGCTTCAAGATAATCGAAGGAACTCATCCGGTACAGGCAGGCAGCAGTGCGTCGCACCGGTGCCGTTCGGCTGACTTAATCAGGAGGCGCCGAGGACGTACGGCTCAGCCCTGAGAACCGACGGATGTCTCCTTGCGGGTGGGCGTTGGATGGGGCGGACGCACGACGCGAGCGATCTGACGAAACGGCCAGACAAGGATCCAGAACAGAACGCGCACCGGGGTGAAAAAAGTATGTATTGCCTCCCGTGCTGATCTCTTGAAGGTTTCGAGATTAATCTCGACCCTCGGTTCGGGTTGGTAGGTCCTCTTCGCTTTCATCTGTAGTTTGCAGAATTACTCTATCACCAAGAGAACCCTCACAGTAGCGTTGTCACGTTCTTCAGGAACCTGATGCTTTCAATGACTAGAAAATAGCTGAAGCAGATCATATCGAGTCCGAAGATCAGGTATTCCAGTCCGCTCAGACCGTCGATGATCTTCGATGGAAGCAAGCCTCTGGAATCCGCTAAGGCAACGAAGAGGTTGAGCGCTATCGCGGCGGGGCCGATAACCAGAAACGCAGCGACGGCCAAAACCACCTTGACGACAAAATCCCGAACGATGTCCAACGATAGAGGTATTCGCATCGCAGCCGCGCATCTGTTTACCACTTACAGGTTGTTAATTCTTGAACGCATGTGGTGATTTCAACGCTTAGCTGTCAGGCCCTCTCCCCATCTGTGGATAAGGACTGCCCCCGGGAAAATGCCTCGAAGACACCCCTGCTGAGTGGAGTTCAGTGCTCACGGCCCCCCTTTACTTCCGGATGAAATAGGAAAATCCTTTAGATCCTGCCCCTGATGCGCATCCGCGCGTCTGACATTGTGTCGATGAGTCCTGCTAAGGAGTTTCCTGCCGTATGAGTGACAATCCTGCTACGACTTCTACCAATCCCACCTCCGCAAAAAAGGCCGAATCCAATCGCCGCAACGCGTGCAAATCGACCGGACCGAAAACCACGCGCGGCAAATCATGGTCGCGCCTCAATGCGCTGAAGCACGGCATCCTCGCCTCCCAGGCGGTGGTTGCCACCACTGAAGGTCGCGAAGGCCGGGTAGCATTCGAGCAACTCGTCGATGGTCTCGCGCGCGATTTCGCGCCGGTCGGCACCTTCGAACAGGTGCTGGTCGAGCAGATCGCCGCATGCTTCTGGCGCCAGCGTCGATTGCTGATGTTCGAAAATCGCGCCGCGTTTCAATCGCGTGATGACCGCACCTTTCGCGACATGAACCGACCAAAGCACGGCGAGCAGCCGCTCTACATGATTGATAAGGAAGCGATGGAGGGAATCGACGTTCTCGACCAGGCCGGACTAGGCCTCGACTTGCCGGGCGAACGCGACCTGATGAAGCTGGTGCGCTACGAATCGTCGGTCACCCGCAGCCTCCGCAACGCGCTCGCACAACTGAAGAACCATCAACTGGCGCGGCGTGCGAGCGGCGCCAAAACGGCGCAAATCGCGCCGGCCCGCGCGAATCGCGCGGTGGTGGTCGATACTGTCGCAAGCAAACGCAACGGCGGGCCGGGAGCGCGCCGGCTTTCCGCCGGGACTTCGCTCTTCGCCCATGCGCGGACGGCGGAGCGTGAGGAAGAGGAAGAAGAACGGGTGCGCGCCGCGGAGGAGGCCGCGCGAGCGGAATCCGGCGAGGCTGCGGCGCCCCAATCGGAAAATTACCAAACGAAGCCAAATATGCCCGAGAATCCCAAGGCTTTGGAGCGGCATCAGCGGCTGATGGAGACCGCTGACCGGGTGCTCAAGCTGAGCGACAGCCTCGCCCCCAAGCGCGGGTCCTCCGGAGATTAGCCTAAGAGTCGGCTTTTCCTACTCGCGCGCTAATGGGAAGGCATGCGGCAGCACCGCCGGATGGCGAGGTCTGCCCGCGCCAAGGTTGGCGGCGCTCCCACCACCGCGCGCGGCGCGCGGCTCTCATCCGCCAGTCACGGTTCTCGCATCGCAGCCATCGCGAGAATCGCGCCTGTCACCTTCTCTCGCAACGGAAAGCGAGAGAAGGGACGCGTGGTAGCGGCGATCTATTCGGGGAAGCCGAGGTCCTTGAGGCGCTCGGTCGCGTCTTCGGCGACATCGCGATGGACCATCAATCGAATCGGCATCGCGGGGCTGCTGCCGAACATGCGGGAATTTTCGCTATCGAACACGAAGCAAGGGATGCCGGAACCTTCGAGCAGGTCGCGCGCCATCTGCATTTGGGTTGGATCGATGCCGGCGAGGACCTCGATGAGCTCTGACTGGTCGATCGGGGTTGAGGTGTCTTTCGGGTCATTGGCCATGACCGAAACTTTACCCCGTCGCCGTTGTGCCGCGCGACTACTTCGTCGCCGGTGCCGCGGTGATACCGCGAATCCGGTTGTAGAGGACCGCGGCCGCGCCGAGTACCAGCAGCACGCCGATGACAGTGTCGAAGCGATGGAAGTACGGGCCCAGCGTGTCCCAATGCTGACCGAGCTTCATTCCGATGTACGCAAGCGCCAGGCACCACGGATACGAACCCGCGAGCGTGTAAATGGTGAAGGGCAGCAGCCGCATCCGCGCCACCCCGGCCGGGAACGCGATGAAAGTGCGCACCACAGGAAGCATGCGGCTGAAGAACACCGCAGGCGCGCCCCATCGTGCGAAGAAGCGATCCGCGATTTCGATTTCATGCGGCGCGATCAGCACCCAGCGCCCGTAGCGCAACAGGAACCATCGCCCGCCGCTCGCGCCGACGTAGTACGCCACGTACGAACCGAGCAGGCATCCGACCGCGCCCGCGATCGCGACCAGTTGCAGATTGAAGCGGCCGGTCGAGACCAGGTAGCCCGCGAACGGCATGATGACCTCGGACGGCAGCGGGATGCAGGCGCTCTCGATCGCCATCATCAGGATCACGCCGGAGTATCCGAGC
>JBGPMZ010000396.1:0-3708 GCA_041487255.1 Binataceae bacterium (SeqCode)
ATGAACTTGCCGTCCTTGAAGAAGCGCATCATCTCTTCGTTGTGCGGAAAGATGCCGGGTACGATGCAATTGGTCTGGATGTTGTTCTGCGCGTAGGTCAGCGCCATCGAGCGGGTGAGTTGAATCACGCCGCCCTTCGCGCATGCATACATGTAGTTATGTTTGCCGCCGCGCAGGCCGTATCCCGATGCGACGTTGATGATCTTCCCGCGATTCTGTTTGAGCATCTGCGGAATCACGGCGCGGCATCCATAGAACTGGCTGCTCAGGTTGGTGTCGATGCCGTTGCGCCACATCTCGTCGGTGATTTCCGTAAGGGGCGCGCCCAGCATCTCGTCGCCGCCGGCGTTGTTCACCAGCACGTCGATGCGCCCGAACTCCTCGATCGCCGCCTTTACGATGTCGTTGACTTGCGCCGATTGAGTGACATCGGCAGGCGCCACCAGGCATTTGCGCCCGAGCTTCCTGACTTCCTCGGCGGTCTGCTCGAGTTTTGCCCTGGTCCGCGAGGCCGCGACGATATCGGCGCCGGACTCCGCGAACTTGAGCGCCATGGCGTGGCCCAGGCCCTGGCTGGCGCCGGTGATAATCGCCACTTTGCCGTTGAGGCTGAAGCTGTCGAGAATCATCATTGCACCCCACTTCAGGTTGCGTCGGACCGCGCCTTGGCGTCGCTATCGGGTCCCAGTGAGATAGCTAGTAGCATACATCGCTCAACCCATCTTTCGGTGTCGCTTGGGCCTGAGTTTGAGATCCCCCGTTTTCACTTTATCCAGGGATCGTGCGACGGTTGGCCTCTTCTTGAAAGTTGACTCGAGGGTCTTGGTAAGAGGTCTACCTTCTCTTCGTGCGCGGGCAATCTTCGGCAGACAGTGAGGATCGCGGATCCAATGGGAGTACTCTTCTTCGGTCATCCCAAGATGTTCGTAGATTGGTTCCTTCGAGGAACCAGCATGCCACGCGTCGACCGAGTCGTGAATGTCCTCGGCCAACGCTCGACCGTCGAGATAGAGCTCGATGAAAGTTGGAGGCTTCTTAGACATCGATTTTTCTTCCTCGGACCGCCGCTTCGATCATTTTGCCGGTTTTGGGGTCTAACGCGCCAAGGTGCTTCCCCCGTTCGTTGTAGACCTCGACCTCGCCATGGAGGGAATCCCAAGTATAGAGCCTTTTGCCGCCATGGCTTCTCCACCTTCGCGCGCCATGAACCAGCCCAAGTTTTTCAAAACCGTCCAAAATCGACGGTTTTGGTATGGTCTTCGCCATCGGCGGTGCTTCAAACCTTTCGGGCGTTTATCTTACAGCGCGCCTTGAGTTAGTGTCACTCCCGCTCGCAGCGATTATCGCCCGCGGACGAAACAAACGGAGATTTTGGCGCCAGGGCTTGACTTTGACGCCATCCGCGATGGCGTCTTATAGTCCGGGCGAGGATCAGAACCATGGCACTCAAGGTCACACTCTTTTCGGATTTCATCTGCCCGTTCTGTTACATCGGCTTTCACACCCTGCGCAAAATGAAGCAGGAGTTCGAGCTCGAGGTCGATTGGCGCGGTTTCCAGATTCATCCCGACTGGCCCGCGACCGGCATCTCAGTTGAGAAAGTCTACGGCGCGGACGGCTCCGAATCGCGCAAGGCCGCCTGGCAGCGGATCTCGTCGATGGCCACCGAGATCGGCCTCGCGATGCGGCCACCCTCGGTGCTGACCAACTCGCACAACGCGCTGGCCGCATGCGAGTACGCAGTCGCATCCGGTAAGGGCGACGAGTTCGAGGAGCGCGTCTTTCGCGCCTACTTCGGCGACGGTTCGAACATCGGCGATGTCGAGGTGCTGAAAAAGCTTGGGACCGACGTGGGCCTCGATCCTGCGCAGGTGGTAGCAGCGATCGAGTCGGCGGACGTGAAGTCGAAACTTAAGGACAACGCGGTGGTTGCGCATCAGCACGGCGTCAGTGGGGTGCCGACCTTCTTCATTGGCACCTACCCGCTCGTAGGCGCGCAGAGTGAGGCTACGATGCGCAAAATCTTGACCCGCGCCACCGAGATGGCGAGCGCGGCGAAGTAGAGCATCAACTACAGTGAGACTAAAAGACAAAGTTGCGATCATCACCGGCGTCGGCTCCGGACAAGGCCGCGGCGCATCGACCATCTTCGCGAGGGAAGGCGCCAAGCTCGTTGGGTGCGACTGGAAGCGCGAAGACGGCGAGATCACCACCAGCATGGTGAAGCAGGCGGGCGGCGCGATGGTGTTCACGCAAGCCGACGTCTCGAGTGCGAAGGACTGCGAGAACGTGGTGCGCACCGCGATGAGCACCTACGGTCGCATCGACATCCTTTACAATAACGCCGGCGTCGGATTTTCCTCGCCGCTCTCGATGGGCGACATCCTCAACACCCCCGAAGAAGATTGGGACCGCGTGCTCGCAATCAACCTCAAGAGCATGTTCCTGATGTGCAAGTACACGATTCCCGAGATGATCAAAACCGGCGGCGGCTCCATCGTGAACACGGCATCGATCGCGGCGCTGATTGGTGGCGCATCGGCGCATGCGTATACCGCCTCGAAGGGCGGAATGGTGTCACTCGGCCGCGCGCTCGCGGTCGAGTTCGGACCGATGAACATCCGCGTCAACATGATTTGCCCGGGCGCGATCGACACGCCGATGATTGCGCCGGTGGTTGACCCGATTCGGGACTCGGGCCAGCTCCTGCTGCAATCGCCCATTCGGCGGATGGGAACGCCGGAAGATATCGCGAACTGTGCGCTCTACCTGGCTTCGGACGAATCCACTTTCGTAACCGGCGCAACGTTCGTCGTCGATGGCGGCGTGGTCGCGCAGTAAGACGTTTCAGGAGCATCTATGGCCAAGTCGCTGGAGCAGAAGGTTCAGGAACTCGCCGATCGCGAGGAAATCAAGGAGCTGACCGCGAAATACTGCTGGCACGTCGCGCACGGCGAGGGCGAGGCGGTTGCGCGCCTGTTCACCGACGACGGCGTACTCGATGTCGTACAACCCGACTTCAAGGCGCCACACGGAATGGAAGCGCTGCTTAAGTTCTATCGTACCTCGGTGCGCGAGCCGGAGATGGCGGTGCCGTTCATTCACAACCACATCATCGAGATCGACGGCGACAATGCGCATGGCACCTGTTGTATCGATGCGCGCTTTAACCGCAACGGCGAGAGCGTGATTGCGGCGGGATGGTACAATGACCAATATCGGCGCGTCGGCGGCAAATGGCGCTTCGCCGAGCGCAAGATCACCTTCCAGCATCAGGTGCCGCTGAAAAAGGGCTGGGCTGAAGCGAAGGCCGAGGCCGCGAAAAGCGGCCACTAAATAGCTGATGGCTGTCGAAGTCACGATGCCCAAGTTCGGGCTCACCATGCACGAGGGTACTGTTCAGCGCTTCTTCAAGGCGGTCGGCGAGAGTGTCAGCGCGGGCGATCCTCTGTATGAGGTCGAAACCGAGAAGGTGCTCTACGAAGTCGAGTCGCCCGCCGGCGGTGTGCTCGCCATCGCGCTCTTCGAGGAAGGGGCGACAGTCGAATGCGGCGTCGCAGTCGCGGTGATAGCGGAGGCGGGCGAGGATCTGGCCTCGCTGCGTGCGAAGTATGCCAGCGCTCCAGCCGCGGCCTCGAACGGCGAGGTGAAAGCGCCTAGGGCGCCAACTCCCGATGCCATCGAGGCGAAAAGCACGTCGGGCGAGCG